>CAYTDU010000886.1:0-2674 GCA_964436395.1 uncultured Gemmatimonadaceae bacterium
GCGCGGCGTACTTGGCACGGCCTGACGCGGATAGCGAAGAGTAGCACACAAACTCAGAAGAAGAAACGCCCCAGAAATCCAGCATCGGAAGATTAAACTATGAGTGACATCAACAGTAGGCCGGTAATCAACGGAGCATTGGACATCACGCGTCCAGTGGAAACGGGGGTCGTGGACGACAGGGTGCCTCTGATAGAGCGGTTGGACGACCGGATAAACGAGGTATCCGTCGAGCTGGCTGCCGGGGCGTGCGAGTGTGACGAAAGCGTTGGGATGGTCCCATGTCCCGCATGTCACGCTTATGACCTGCTGTTGGATTGTCGAGACGCGTTGCGGCAATGGCAGGAGTTCGGCGGGGGGCTCATGACTGGCTACGACCATAACGAGGATGCCCACAGGTACAACAACGGAGCGTGTCGCGTTTGCAACGCTCAGGAGATGCTTGACGAAACCAAGTACGGCATTCGAACTGTTCGATAACGTCGAATAGTTCAGAGTACCCGCCCAACTTCGGCTCGCGAAAAGGGGGGCGAGTAAATAGACCATAGTAGGTAGTACTGCTGCGACTTCTGTTCGTACGTGCGGACCAAGGCGCGAGGCATGCAGACGGGCGAGAAGAAAGCATAGTTCTGTTCAGACTGAGAAGGGAGTGGAAGACTATGGAATGTCCGCATTGTCACGGAACTGGGTATCTCTGCGACGACTGTAAATGCCCCATGGACTACTGCCAGTGCCCGGATGAAGACTACTGGGACGAGGATGAGGACGAGTTGCCGAGTGGGTTCGGCACGCTTGCCCACTTCGAAAACGAAGAGGACTGATAAGACTCTGGAGCCCCTGGAGGGTGGTGTGTTAACGGTTGGAAGCCTATTCGCCGGCATCGGCGGAATAGAATTGGGCCTGGAGCGGACGGGCGGATTTAAGACTGTCTGGCAAGTGGAGAACGACGAGTATGCAACCCGAGTCCTCGAGAAGCACTGGCCAAACGTGCGACGATGGGACGACGTGCGAACGTTCTGCCCCACGCCAGTTGACATTGTTTGCGGAGGATTTCCTTGCCAGCCATTCTCCAGTGCGGCTAGAGGACGAAACAACGCGGAAGACCTCTGGTCAGAAATGTACAAAATCATTGAGCAAATCAGGCCACGCCTTGTGCTCGCTGAGAATGTCGCCCAGCGGGCAATCGACAGGGCAGCATGGTCCCTCCAGTCTCTCGGCTACAGAGAGACGCGCTTTCGTCTTGGAGCTGATGATCTCGGGGCAGACCATCCGCGACATCGCTGGTGGGTATGTGCATACGCCAACGACCAAAGCGAATTACACAGCACCCTCAATGCAAAAATGGCCGAGCTGCCGCAGATATGTGAGGGTGTTTGGGGATGGCCCCGTTTCGCCGAGCGATGCCGAGTTTCTGATGGGGTTTCCAGTCGGGTGGACCGACTTAGATGTCTCGGAAACGCAGTCGTCCCCGCCGTCGCCCAGTGGATCGGAGAACGAATCCTAGAAGCGGAAACTACATAGTAGGCGAGCAACTCACTACTTGCGATTGCCCCAGAACTAGCTAACAACTATGAAGTGCTGTGGCCAACGCGTGGCCAGCAAGTTTTGTCCGGAATGTGGAAAGAACCTTGGATGGACTCCGCTGGACGACCTGCTGAAGCGAGTAGAGGAAAACACCAGGGGGTTGCGGACACGATACGAGAATTGGTTTAACCAGCCGCTCACCGAAGGGGAAACCGAGACGCCGAAACGAAAGAAACGGCGAGAGAAGTTTCTGGCCAATGTCGAACGTAATGAGCTGTGGGTCAAGCTGTTGCGTGAGTTGCTGGACAAGACCCGCGAATAGTCTGCCCAAGACGATGCAGGGCGAAATACGAACTGAACTAGAAAGAAGGACCAATAATGGACGCAAACGAAGAACTTGCACAAGCCATCCACGATGAAGACCAAGCCGTGAAGCAGGAGCGAGACAAGTTGCTGGACGAGAATGCGGCCCTCAAGGAGATGATGGCCCGCCCCAGGCGATCCTTCCTCGTGCATGACGTTCTCAGAATGCCGCACTACGACACAGTAGGCAGAGGGGCGTATCGAGTCTGGAAAGTCGTGGCGGTCCATCTTGGTGGAGAGAACCAAGAGGGCTCGTACGAACTGGAACCGGTGGACATTCTCGGCAACGGGAGAATCGCGGTGCCGTGCATCATACTTGAAACGCATCGCGAAGTGGAGCTGGCCTCTCGCTCGCCCGGTGGCAACGGATAGTCCCGCCTATCCGCAGAAGACAAATAACCCCCAGAAAAGGAGCATAGTTGTGGCCAACCACCCAGATCCCATATCGGCAGGGGAGGGAACAGCGGTGTCGCTGGTGGACCGCCTTGACTGGTCGATCACTAGCCTGGTCGACGCGCAGAAGCCGTTGCTCCTGCTTATTGTTCCAGTCCTGTTTCTGCTAGCTGTCGCGTGGTGGCCGGTCGAACGAGAGTGCCACTACTGTGGCGAGTACCTGCGACATGATCCCGCGATGATCGTGCTGATCGATTCCGGCGATCAATGTTGCTCAGCGTGCTTTCGCAAGTTGAGCCCAACGCCACCTCCTCCGAAGAGGTGGTTTAGCGAATAGTCCCTAAGAAACCATGTGCTGGGAAAAACTGACGGTGAATGCACGCTGAACCGCAGT
>CAYTDU010000887.1:0-2668 GCA_964436395.1 uncultured Gemmatimonadaceae bacterium
AAGATGTTCTGCAGATCATCGTTCCCAGCGTGGTATGGCTGGCAGGGCTCTCGTATCATCGTTTCAGGGGCTTACGATAGTTCTGCTTGTAACTCTTGTTGACCACCTTGTAGTTGGTCGACTTCAGCGCCTTCTTGGCCACCGACACAAACCCGTCCATCCGTTTTGCCGCTCTCGAGAGCGCGCGAGGATTCGTGTAGTTCGTTTTCCGGTTCCGCACACACCTCGTTTTGGTGGTCTTGTCCAAGTGGTACCCGGTGCCGCAACCGGCGCCACACTGATAGCCGCTCGCTCCTCCGGGGACCGCTCGCTGTACAAAGCCGGTGACTCCGGGCGTTCTCGATGCCGGTATGGAAGGTGGGGCGGTCGGCAGCCGAAGCCCCGTCGGGGAGCCACCACCCATGACCTTTTGAATAGCCGAGGTGCCAGCCCTGACAATGCCACCAACGCCCGGTATAGCCGCGCTTGCGATCTTGCCAGCGCCACCGATGATGTTTCCGAGCGTGGAGAAGAACCCGGGGTCGCCCTTGCCAGAGTAGTAGTCACCCGTACCGCTGTAGTAACTCATCCCAGTCTCCCTCGTGAAAGCAGTTGTTTTGCCAGGGGACTTATGTCTCCCCGGCCACCGTTCGTGGCTCCTGCGCGATCCTCGCGCGCCGGCTCGGGCAACTCTTCCGCTTCCTCAAGCGCTTTTGCCCGTTTGGCCAGTCTCATGTTCAGGCGATGAAATTTGTCGTACTGGCCCGCCCAATCGGTTTCGAGGTCTCGAATCTTCCGCTCGAGTCGCTCCATGCGCTCCTGGATGTCGAGCAATCCCAAAGAAGGAGCCTTCGGTTTTTCTTCTGGTTTCGTTCTGTTGAATAGAGACATAACGCTTAAATATGGGAACAATGGCTGATTTGTCCATGTTATTAAGGGTCTTGAATGCTTGGTTCGCGGGTAGGGGGGGGGTTATTTATACCTCGGTCCACTCCCCACCCGTCCACACCCCCCCCGGTGGACCGGGTGGGGGTAGTGGAACCCGCTTCGCGGGTCAGGGGGGACCGTTGTGTCGGGGCTGGAAGGGCCGGGGTACTAGGTCGCCCACACGCTGTTCCCCTTTTCGCGCCAAGCCCCCCGGTTCTCGGCTACGCCTCGTCGACCCTTCGCTCTCGAGCACAGGTATTAGACCTCGAAATGCGGGTAGTCACTCGACCACCACTTGCCACCCATGGATTTCCAGAGGTTACCCAGGGCGTTGTTGTCTCGTGTTACCATATCGAAAGCAAGCCCAAATTGATGCTTAGACTTGCCCGGTTCGGCTGCATACAGCTGGCTTTCGCCACGTTCCCAACGGTCCCGGAGCACTCGTTGTTTGTCCCATGATCTGAAGACAGAAGTCACACGTGGCTGCAACCCGTTGAGTTGCGCAACCTGATAGAGGTATATCGCATAGGGTCGCAACCACGCTTGTAGCCCGTCAAACAAAAGGCGTACCTCGCACTTCCTCTTGATCGAACTCCCGCTCACGCCAGAAGAATGTTGTGACGTTCGTTTTCTGATCGCTGCCGGGCACGACGTTGACCACGGTCCCAGGAAGGAGGATGAACGGTTCCGTGCACTTGTAGTAGTAGTCGGCTGTGTCGTAATACGCCGGATACATCAAAGCCGTCGCCTGGCCTTTGGCTGCACTTTGTTCTGATAGCACCTTACATGCTGGAGCTCGGCTCGGCTGTGGCGTAATCAGTGTCCGGTATACTCGGGGCTCTCGAGTGTATTCCGACCCGTCGCTGTCAAACAACTCCACATCTTCAGCAACACCCATGCAGATGGTGACGAGGTTGTTGTCAGACTTAGCCTCAATCCGATCGATGACAGCGATCGTTCCGGAGTCCGCGGGATTTGATAACGCCACCTGAGATCGTGCGCCAGCGCCGGCGGACTCCGACGCGAAGCCAGCGTATATGTGGATGCCTTGCGGATAGAGCCAGTCCGCTGGTGGCTTGGCCAGGTCGATCGTCGGGATGATTTCAGACGGGGCCGGGATGTTGGCAGGGTCGGGGCCGGACGCGATGGCTCGGAGCAGCCGACCGAACTGTGCGAGCATCAGAGTGGCTCTATTTCAACGACTCCAACGACGGTCGGCGTCCCGCCGGCCACCTCATCGATGGAGAGTTTCAGTTTATCCATGAAGCCCGCGATAAAGGTGATCGGAGTGCAGCTGAGTGGGGCAGGCATCACACCCGCGGTTGCACCGCTCTGGATAGGCGATCGCTCCTGAATCGTTTGACTGCCGGAGTAGACAGTAATACGAGCATTTACATCGGTGTTGGCAACGAGGAGCGAGACAGCTGCGCCCTGTGGATACGGTACCGTCTCGAACTGCCAACCGCTCAAGGGATTGTAACCGAGTTGGTTGCCGGTGAGTTCTTGGGAAAAGGTCAATCGTGGCATTAGAGCCCTCGGGTTAAGTAGTCGTCATTGCCATCGCATTCGGGGTCGTACGTTGGATCGTTCATGAGCTCCTGCAGATCCTGCATCCGCAAATCGTGCTCGCCGATCAGTTCGCCAGGTCGGATGTTGCACGCCTCACACCAAGCGCGGAACACCGGATCATCGCAGTTCGGAATCCGGAAGATGTTCTGCAGATCATCGTTCCCAGCGTGGTATGGCTGGCAGGGCTCTCGTA
>CAYTDU010000888.1:0-2668 GCA_964436395.1 uncultured Gemmatimonadaceae bacterium
TGGGGACTCGCACCCCACTGTTCAAACACACTCGCAAACGCACCCTCTTGCGGCTCCGCCGCCCAGACAACCGAGTTGTCTGCGCCAGCCTGCGGACATTGGAGAGGAACAGAACTTTCAGGACTTCTTCTGTTTCTCCTCCCACTCGCGGGCAGCGTCCTCTGTCGTTCTACGGCCAACCTGCTGGATATGACCGCCGCGCCATTTTTGCTGATGCTCTTCCTCGCGGCGTTCAAGATCATTTGTAATGCCGCTATGCACAATCTTGTTTCCCTTCTTGTAGTGGTACTTGTAAGTGTCTCTTTTCTTTCCCATGTCTCGCTCCTTCGACTTGCTTAGTGTGTAGAAGATTTCCGCGCGGGTGCCACTGCTCGCTTGTCCAGCAGTGCGGGCGTCGCCGCTGCTCTATGTCAACCCCATGCACCAGTCATGTACCGTATTGCTGCGTTCTCTAACCCTCCTCTTCAGCTTGACTGTTGCCCAACCCAGTAGTGCCACTCGCCCGGCTAGGACGAACAGTACAGCTTGAGCTTCTCGATCACAGACTCAAACTTGGCAAGAACATCGTCATAAGTACGGAATTCCGTATGCGCGAGATCCCTATTGTGGGATCGCAGTAGAGCTTTCTGCTCAGGCATTAGATCCTTTGAACGACCGATCACAATCAGGTACTCCGGCGACTCGAAGCCCAAGAGCTTCTCGCGAAGATAGCTACTGTTTCTCTGAACCCAGACATCCCATTCGCGAGTCTGTTTCAGAGCATGAGTGGCGTGGTGCGATAACCCGCCTTCCTTGGTGAGAATGGGCACGTCTGAGCGCTCGATTTCTACAAGCGTGTACCTTGGGCCCTGGTCCGTCGGGGACAGCAAGACGAAATCAGTCACGAAGTCTTCTCCGAGTTTCCGCTTTGGGAGGACGTCTGCGCCTACGTCAAGGACAAGCGGGTTGTCTTTCAAAAATGTCTGGAGTTGCTCTTCCTTATTGGCACCTTCCAGAAGCTCCGCGAATTCCCCCTTAGCCGCCTCCAGCTTCGCAATCGTAGGATCTCGTTCGTGCCTTCCCGGAGGAGACCGCAGAACTCCGTCTTGTACTCCTAAACCGAGGAGTGTGAGTTGGAAATCCATAACGGCGCGCTCCACGGAGGGCGCCCTTTCTGAATCGCCGTACTTGATCAACGCGAACTCGGCGTATGGTATCTCGAAGCCGTTCACGTTTACGTTGATGTAGCGTTGACCATGGGCAACCACGAAGGGAGCCATCCGAACCTCACCGGCACTGGTGGGCACCGACGCAAAATACCGCCACTCCTGCAAAGTCTGGTCGCAAACCCGGAAATCGAAGGCTGGGTGCTCTTCGATCGCTTCGTAGCGCACCAACGCTGCACCATCTCTCAACGCCCACACGACGCTGGAAAGCTGTCTCAGTCTCGTGCAACTGTCGTCCGATACCCATTCCCGGAGTCGATTGAGGTCCGCGATGAGTGTGTTCTCTCGATGCCAATACTCCCGTTCCGCCCTGATAAGCGCCCGTGCGCGTTTCTTCAGAACTGCTTCCCCCGGATTGGTTCGGCGCGCCCTACTGCTGGGCCTTCTCTTGTTCTTCTTCTTCGACACTTCTCGTCGCCTCGCGCACACAGGGGTAGCAGCAGCTAATTGTGAGCCAGGGGGGGCTTCGGAGCACGCCGTCGTTTGTCGTTAAGGTGCGGCTTTCGGGGCAAGGCGTCGGGTGGTGCTTGGCGTTGTAAGTGGCACACTTCAGACGCCCATCGGCGTCGAGCAATCGCACGTTGCGATTACGCTAACGCGCGGGTGGGCGACCGTCAATGGGGGAGGACACGTTGGCTGGGGTGTTCGCCGCGGGGTCTTGATGCCAATGACGTTGAAATAAGGCCCCTCTCCTGCACGCAGAGAGGATGGAGAAGAACCCTCACCCTAACCCTTTCCCAGAGGGAGAGGGGACGAAGAAAGACCTATGCAAGCGGTGGGGTGAGTTTGCTTCAAACACGCGGAACGACGGGCGTTGCCGGCTCACGGCCAGTACTGGGCGATCTTCTGGCGGAGGAAGGTGACGGACCGCTCGAGCTGGTCGAAACCTTCTTCACCGTCCTCGATGCTGATCCAGCCGTCGAAGCCGGCGTCTTGGAGCTCGGAGAAGATCGCGTCGTAGTCGTTCATCCCGCGGCCGATCTCGCCGTGGTGCAGGCGCTTGGCGTAGCCTTCCACGTTCTCCTCCCGGCGGAGGTCTTCCAGCGTGCCCTCGGCCAGGTAGCGGTCGGAGGCGTGCATCGTGACCACGCGGTGCTTGACCCGCCGCAACAGCTCCAGGGGGTCCTCGCCGGCCAACAGCGTGTTGCTCGGGTCGTAGTTGATGCCGAAATGGGGCGAATCGATCCGCCCGACCAGCTCGCAGAAGACGTCCATCTTTTGGGCGAACTCGGGGTAGGTCCAGAAGCCGTCTTTGTAGTGGTTTTCGATGATAAGCGTCAGCCCGGCCGACGCCGCGTGCGGCAGGCACGCCTCGATGCACTCGACGGCGTAGTCGATCCCCTCGGCGCGGCCCACACCCGGCCGACGCTGGCCGGAAAGCACCCGGCAAAACTCCCCGCCAAACGCCGCGGCCATGTCGATCCAGTGCTTTTCCAGCTCGACCTGCCGGCGGCGGAACTCGG
>CAYTDU010000889.1:0-297 GCA_964436395.1 uncultured Gemmatimonadaceae bacterium
GAACGAATTGATGCCGAGGGCCTGCGTGCTGACGAGCCACCCCCCGAGCACGCCGATCGCGTCGCTGAAGATGGTGAGGATGGGCGTCAGCAGGAGCGTCCCGAGGAACCTCGGCAGCACGAGGTGCCGGATGGGGTTGGCCCCCATGGTGGTGAGGGCGTCGATCTGCTCGGTGACCCTCATGGTGCCGAGCTGTGCGGCCATGGCGCCGCCCACGCGGCCGGCGAGGATCACCGCCGCTAGCACCGGCCCGAGTTCCTTGACCATGCTGACGTTGATGATCATCCCGGCGGCGTT
>CAYTDU010000889.1:307-2668 GCA_964436395.1 uncultured Gemmatimonadaceae bacterium
GCCGGTCACCGCCTTGTACGGCGTCACCGCCCCGATGATCATCCCGGCGGCGTTATCGGCGCCCAGACGGTGAAGCTGACTGTACATCTGCACCGCTAGCACCATGCCGACGAACGTCCCTGTTGCCAGCACCACGGGCAGGCTTCTCACGCCGATCTCGTACAGCACGGGGGCGAAGACCCGGCGTGGAGGAAGCGAGGTGACGCTCCAGTAAAACGTGCTTCCCGAGAACCGGGCGATGCGCCCTAACCCGCGGATCGACTCCAGACAGGCCCGACCGAGATCGACGAGCACGTTTCTCATTTTGACACCCGATTGGCGCTGCTCGCCGTGGACGCCGGTAGTCCCCAAGAGCCATTCCAATAACCGGCCCCCGGGTTGGCGGGTCTCCTGACCCGCCAACTCAGCTGACCAACGCTGTAGCGTGGTGGGTCAGGAGACCCACCACGCCGCTTGGGGGTCATTGGGATAGGCTCTAAGCCCCGGCACAGCACATGCATGATACAGCGGGTGCCCCGGGAGTGCAAGCGTCAAGGCGGCAATTCCAAGGCCCTCTCACGGAAGGCGCTCACTGGCCAAGCAGGTGTCCGACCAGTTTGTAGACCTCGCTTGAGGAATTTGCATCCATGCATCGCTTGCCATGATGGTGGGTTTCCAGAACCCATTGAGCATTTGCGATTGCACAATCGGTCCGGTCCGAAAGGCGGTGGTAGATCTGCTCGTCGTTCTTCTCGTAGTCTCTCTTGAGGTGTTTCCGCCACGCTTTGTTGAGTTCCGTTACGACGGAATCCGAATTCATGAAGAAGCCGGCACGTCTCTTGAAATGGGCCAGGAGCCAGACCTCGAACGAGGGGTTCGAGAGACAAAGTTGTATCCCATTCTCTTCAGCAAGGGCTACCGCTTCCATGAGCGATGGCCTCTTTTGCTGTCCCTCGACGTCCAAGACGCACCAGACTTGATCATAATACTCTTTGCGATGCGTTGCTCCCTTCTTGAGATCAATGGCCTTCCTGACGACGGCTTCCGGGGAATGCCCTGGTCCGCCCTTTACCGTCAATGCGAAGCGACGCCGCACCGCATCTTCGCGCTTCAGGCCGTCGAAGTAGTTGGGTTCGGTCTGCTGCCCCTCTCCCACGATTAGCACAGTCGTCTTCTCTCGGCGTCCACGAGACCTTCGGCGTGGGCTCATCCGGTATCGTCCTCCGAGCCGCTCACTTGAAGTTGAGGTCTTCCAGGGCAGGTCCGAAACTCGGGACGCCGCCGTACCTGCCCGCGAGGTACCGACGCAGAAAAGCCTCGGTGCTGCGCGGGCGGGACTTCCCCTCGAAGTCATACAGTGAATACAGAAGTGATGCACCGAGAGTGTTTTTCTCCAGCAACCACAATTGGTCCCGCCGAAACAGTTCTTGGTCCATCAGGGTCACATCGTGCGTCGCAAAGACGAGTTGAGCGCCCTTCTTATTCAATTCGGCGCCCTGGAACAGTTCGATCAGTTTCCGGGTCAAGAGCGGATGCATGCTGCACTCGAGTTCGTCGATGACCACAGTTGTTCCCTGGTCCAAGGCATCAAACAAGGGACCTGCAAGAGCGAACAGCCTTTGTGTGCCGTTGGATTCGTCGCTTTCCAGGTCGAATTCAACTTCTCTGTTCGAACGTCCGATCAGGTGCTTCGTGTGAGCCGAATACAGCGCTTTTGAGGTTTTGGTCTTTTCGATCAAGTCCTTGAGTACATCTTCCTTGAACATGTTTCGAATCTCCTCGGGCATGTCGAAGGTAAGTGGTTTCTCGACCAGGCTGATGCTAGAGATGCCCAGATCGGCCTGACGAGTCAATTCGGAGACCCGGTTCTGGAAGCGCGGATCCTCCTTCATGGCATGCATCGTCTTCCAAATCAAGCTGCGTGGTGGCTGTGACAGATCAAACACCCACAACTCATTGCGAAACCAGAGGAATACCTCACTTAAGGATGAGAGGTTGAGATCGGCTCCACGTGATAGTGCAAGCCCATTGTTCCGGGTTCTCTCCTCGAGGAGGGTTGCATCCTTACGAAGCGAAGGTCCGAATTGCCAAGGTGTCTTCCCTTCGGTTGGCTTAGAGGTTCTCTCGAATATCCGCCTTCTGTTCCCGGTTGCCGAACGCGCAAATAACCATTCATCGCAAACTTCTTGGCTCGAAGCGGAGAACCCGTACTGATAGCGCGTGCCGTCGACGATCATTCTGATTTCAAAGCGGCATGGCTGCTTGCTCGCTTCCTCGTCGAGGCGAAAGGGAGTCATGCCTTCTATCTGGTCGCCCTGGTTCATCTTCGTGGCGGAGCCCAGGACGAAGTCGCGCATCACCATGAATGCCTTGATGAGGTTG
>CAYTDU010000890.1:0-2664 GCA_964436395.1 uncultured Gemmatimonadaceae bacterium
GCAGTATGGGCGGCGGTTTCGATGCGGGACTGAAGTGGCCCAACGATATCTTCCTTGGTGACAAGAAGGCCGGGGGGATTCTGATCGAGTGCCCCGCCGCGGCGACCGGGCAGTTCGTGATCGGCATCGGCCTGAATGTGAACAACTCAATCGCGGACGCACCGCCAGAAGTGGTCGCCAGGGCGACGTCGCTCTCCGATGTGGCGGGCGAGCTGCTCGATTCGCAGCGCGTTCTGATTATGCTCTTGCAGCATGTCGAAGATGCCATTGCCGCCATCGACGCGGACTTACAAGGACTGCAGCGGCGTTGGCAGGAGCTCTGCATTCTCTCGGGGCGGCAGGTGACGCTTGAAACGTCTGAAGGCACGCTGACCGGTATCTGCCAGGGCATCGCCGATGACGGGGCCCTGCTGGTCGAAACGCCGCAGGGACAGAAGCGGTGCCTGAGCGGTTCCGTGCTCTCGTTTCGCTAGCTCACGTTAGAACGTGATCACGACGTCGATCGCGCCGGTGAACTGGTGCACGGTCGTGCCGGAGTTGCCACCGTCGCGGCTGTCGAAAGGTTGGCCCTGTCCGGAGAACCAATCCCAACGGGCTTCCGGGCGAACCCGCACGTTGCTGTGCGGCATCCAATTGAGACCCACGGTCGCCTCGTAGAACGAACCGGGACCGGAACCGTTCGTGTCCACACGATATCCATCGTCGTCGCGGAACCACTCTAGCCGCAGCCCGGCTGCCCAACACGGATTGATCTCGTGCGTCAGGTAGTTGGTGATCGAGTACCACTCGTTGTTGTCGGCGCCGAGGCCCGTGTTCATGCCCAGCACATGTTCGAAAACGTAGGTCGTCCGCTCAGACAGTTCGTAGCTGAGCGTGATGCTGTGAGCGTACAGTCGGCCGGCATTGCTGTCGGCGCCATTCTTTGCAGTGCCGTCGCCGAAGTCACCCGCACTGACGTAGTAGGTGAGATCCGTCTTTTCACCCAGGCTCCACTCAAAGCCGCCCATGAACATTGAGCCGCTGAGGTGATTCGACAGCCAGCTGTCCCAACTCGTCGACCAACCGGCCATGAACTCGAAGTCATCGCTGACCTCGCGGCTAACGATCACCCCGCTGAACGTACCGGCGGTTCCGTAGTTGTAGGCATAGTTGTGCGTGTAGAAAAAATTGTCATAGGCCTGCAGCGATTCCCAACCCAAGGGAGCCAGAATGTAGCCCGCCTGCACGACCCAATCGCAGACGCCCAGTTCCACATAGAGCTGCGGAATGGCCAGACCGTAATCCCGCGAGGTGTTCCAGTCGTAGTCCCAGCCTTGATCGCCAAACGCCTGCATGTCCGGTCCGTCGGCACCGAAGATCGTGTCCAACCGAAAGCCCCAGTCGACGCAGTTGCACTCCATGTCGAGCGGCTTCTCCAGGTAACCCCAGAGTTGATTCACGACCGGCGTGTCGGCCACATTGTTGAGCGACAGCGGCAAGTTGCCATTGCCGGTGCGATTGCCATGCGCGTTGGTGGTGTAGCCGGCCTGAAACCAGCCACCGTAGTTGAGTGGGCTCTCACAACAGAGCCGCTCGCCGAGTGCTTCTTGTAGCGTCCAAGGTTCTTCTTCCTCCTCCTCGTCGTCCTCTTCGCATTCCGCTTGCTCGAAGCAGTCATCGGCCGCCAAGCAGGTGGTCGGGGCAGACAAGGCGGTGACGCCCAGTGCCAGTAGCAACGCGGCCAGCGGTGCCTGCGCCCAAATGCGCAATAAACTCAGGCCGGCGGCAGTGATGCCGTCGCCAGAGTGTTTGCGGCAGCGGTGGAAGGACGCGATGCGCATGGGGGTGTCGCTGTTGTTGGAGTGAAACGCGAGCAGCAGTGGAGTCCGCTAGGAAGTTGAGCGGGCTGCCCGTCACAGAGGGGACGGACGGCTATCGAATACATCGACGTATTCGCTGGTCCGTGCCCGGTTGGCTCTTCGCAACCGGCAAGGTTTGCCTAACCGGGCGCCGGCGGGGGTGGTTGCCGGCCAAGAGGGGCTCGGCCTGGGCCGGATGGTAGTCGAAAAAGCAAGGCGGCTGAGTCATTCTGCGTAGCGGCGGTGGAAGTAGGCACTATAGATCCGCCAGATCGTCCGCGACCTTGATCAATTCTCCAGTTTCGTGATCCCACCAGTAGACTTCACTGCCGAGAAGATCAGGAGCGTCTGCTCGTGGAATAAGGACAAGTTGATCGCCACATCCGTTCGCTCCAATTGCCACCGCATCGGGTGGAAAGTCCGGCCACTCCTTCGCTGCGGCGGTCTCTCGGACGACGTCGTTGCAGGTCCGTTTGAGCCTTTTCTTGTCACTGGTGTCAAAGATCGGGTAAAGCGACCAAGCATCGGGCGGCGTCTCCACCTCCCCGCCGTTCGATTTGACCATCCGAGTGACGTACGAAGGCGGGAATTTGACGCCGAGTTTCTGTTCGGTCGCGGTGATGTACTTGATGTCAACGGGGAACGGCATCGTCGAGCTACTCGTATTACGTAGCGGAGTACCAATACGCCTGTTTGTGGTGACGGCCTTCTAATTCGGCCACGTAGCACTGGGCGGCACGCTCGGTCGTGGGATCGCCAACGGAGAATTTGTTGCCATCGTCACCCTGTCGCCAGACCTGAACTGCGCGTAGCGAATCAAGCTCAG
>CAYTDU010000891.1:0-2662 GCA_964436395.1 uncultured Gemmatimonadaceae bacterium
AAGAGCCCAGTATGATCCCAATGATCTCGGATGCGTCCATGTCGTCTCCGCTCTGGCCCGCGGGCAGCCTGCTAGAACATGTCTACCGCTTCTTGTCGCGCCGCTATTAGGTCTGATGCGGTCTCGCATCGCTCGATGATGGCCTCTAGGCCCTGGCGGTGGCTTTCCGGTACCAGCAGCTCGATCTTCGCGAGTGCTGCGCCGTTGTCTGCGAATGCTTCGGTCAGCCGGTCATGCTCGCCTAATATCTGACGGGCTCCATCTGCGATGGCCTTGATGACGTTCTTGGTCCAGGTTGGCTTCATTTCTCTTCGCCCTCCAGCGCTGCGAATACTACGCCAATCAGATATGGGCTGTTGTACATCTTCGCTATCCGGTCCTTGAGCTTCTTGGCCTCATCAATGGTCAACTCGACCATGACTGGATCGTGCCCAAACTCCATCAAGTCGGCCTCGCCCTTGGCTTCGACGCCGTCCTTGATGAATCTGTCAAGCGCCTCTGTCACGGTCTTTGACTTGTCCAGAATCTTCTGGCCCAGGGCGTAGAGCTCCGCTGCTTCTAGTCCTGTCGGCTGCTCACCTCGGATAGCCTGAAAGCACGAGTCAACCAGCGTTGTCCCGACAGTCATGGGAAGCCCATTGATCACGACCGGGTTTTCTTTCCAGTCAAACAGTAGTGGTGATACATCAATCTTCATCTCTTCTCTCTCCCTCTATGGTGCCGCTGTAACTAGTGCATTCCCATCCCCACTGGCGGAGTGATAGTGCTCCAGCACTTCCACATATCCAACAACCGTCGAGCTTTTATCCTCCGACTCGTAGCACCTCGCCCAGGGCAGCCTTCGGTCGCCGGCTGTCCAGTCGCCAGTGTCTCCACTAATCGTGTGCGTGTGCGCATCGTAGGCCGTCTTGAAGGCAGCAATGTCCACGCCGTCGACGTTCCCAGTCACAGTGATGTTTCCGGTGACGTCGATCCCCGCGCCGAAGTCCGCGTTACCGTCCACGTTGAGTGTAGACGCGAAATCGACTGCGCCCGATGCGTCCAGGGCTGCAAGCGTAGTCTTGCCGGTCACCCCCAGAGTGCCGCCGACGGTGGCGTTATTCTGCATGGTCATAACGCCTTGCACGTTCCCGGTGCCGTCTACGTCCAGGTTGCCGCTCAGGTAACCATGCTGCCAGCGGGTGCCATTCGCGCCGAGGTCGTAGGTGTTGTGCGCAGAGGGCAACAGGTCGTTGCCAACTTCGACGGTGGTAGACTTCAGCGCGAGCGAGGCAGCAGGTGCAGCCACCTGGATCGTGAAGATGTCGGTGCCTTCGCTCACGTTGCGGAAGTTGAACTGACCGCCACCGCTGTTTATCATTCGCCAGCGGGTGACACTGTTTTTTAGCTCGACGGCTGAGTTAGACGCGTCGCCCGTCTCGAATAGGCCGATGATGGCACCGGATGTGAGGTACGTATGGAGCGCCTGAGATGGCGTCACGGTGCCGATACCAACCTCTGCCCCCATGAGGCCGATATAGCCAGTGGTATCGAACACTATCCGCTCGGCTGCGCTCCCGATACCGATCCAGGCGTCATCGTTCATGATGATGTCGCCGACCTTGACCTCGATGCCCGCCTGTTTGACGCGGAGAATCTCGCTCCCGTCGGAAGAGAACCCGATCGCCCCGCCGTCGTCGTAGGTGCGGAATAGGCCGGAGTCGGGGTCTAGAGAGAACCCGTAACCTGGCGCGCCCGCGCTACCGTTAGACGTTCGGAACGGCACACCGGCCACCTCTGCTGATGCGCCTGAGATTGTGAACGTGCCGCTGCCCGTGGAGCCACCGAACAGCGTGACGGTGCCAGCATTGATACTCAGGCCCGCGTCACTATCAGAGCCGAAGAAGTTGGGGGTAGCCTTGTCGGCAACCTGAATTGTTCCTTCGGTGAGGATGTTTCCAGTAGCGCCGGCAATGCTGGCTACTAGCGTGCTGCCCGTGTCGGAGTAGACTTCAAGGTCGCCCTCTGACTGTATCTGCAAGGTGCCGCGAATGTAGGACGGCTCTGCTATCGCCGCCACGAACTTGATGCGAGGGTCAGCCTCACCATCGGCCCAGACGTCAAGGATGGAGTCACGACCAGCCGGATCATAGATGTGGACAACGTTGGTGCTTGCATCATGCCAGCCTGCGAGAACCAGACTGTTAGTCGTGGAGTAGAGAACCCGCCCACACCAGATATTGCCGTGGACGTGGAGCTTGGTATCGTAGCCGCCATCTGACTGCCAGTTGGCGACTTCGGCGTCGTACTTGGCCCCGATCAAGACCGGATCGCCGCTGTTGGCAGTGTAGAGGCCGGTCACAGAGTTGCCTATGTTGCCTCGCTCCCAATACCCCAGCCTCACAGCTCTCACGCTGTCTTCGGTGTCTACCTTGCGGCTCTGAGGCCGAGTCTTCTCTGATAGCTGAGGCTTCGGGTCGCCCATGACCAGCTTGATCGTCTCTGTTCCCCGCTTATCGTTGGCATAGGAGAGGTGGACTTCGGCGACGTAGTCGTCTTTGTAGTCCGTCCCGAGGCGGTCCATGCCGTAGGTGACCTTATCGCCCAACCAGAACTGGCGGCCCAACTGTATCCCCTGCGATTCCTCGAACAGGACGGTCATACCGTAAGACTGGTCATGCTG
>CAYTDU010000892.1:0-2659 GCA_964436395.1 uncultured Gemmatimonadaceae bacterium
GAACATTGTTTCGATGTCGTGAGGTGAAGCCGCTCCCGAAATGCTCTCGTATAACGCTGAGATGCTCGGGTTTACGTTGACCGCCTTTCCTACGAGGACCTTCTGGAGATCTATCAAGCTGAATGCACCAAGTCCCCCCTGTCCGACAACGTCACTGGCAGCGAATGCAGAAACGTAATCTTCGTCAGGTGCTAGTGAGGTTCCGCCAGGGCTGTACGACCTGAACAGAATTTCATCATCTTTGAAGTCGGTCGGTTTGAGCAAGACACGGACTCCATTCGACAACGTCCAGGTCGTCACATTCAGTTCCTCCAACTCCTCCTCCGCCACTACCTCACCCGGCGTGGGCATTTCGGCTACGAGAGGCTCGTCTGATACGGCATCAACGTAAGGCGCGATCTCTTCGTTCATCACCGCCGCCATTACGGCTCGCAACTCCTCTTCTGTCGGCGTCTGGAGGTTCGGTTTGATGGGAGCGTTGACCATTACCACGCGGTTTCGCTCTGTAATCCACTCGGAGGCCAGGCGATTGACTTCGTCGAGCTGTATGGTGGGCATGAGCGCTTGAGATATCGCATATTCGGTCTCAATACCCGGAATCGGCTCACCCTGTAGGAACGCCCTTATGTACTCTGCCGCATAAGTTCCAGACTCGGCATTCTCACGCTCCGCGTAGGCCTGCTCCAGGCCGCGTAGGTAGTCGATCTTATGGCGCTCCAACTCTGAGGCTGTGAAGCCGTGGCGCGCTACACGCTCACCCTCTCGCAGCAGTGCCGCTGCACCCATCTCGATTGCACCGTCGTTCACAGCCGCAAACAGCTGATACACCTCAGTGGGACCGATGAACCGTCCTTGACCTGAAATCGCAAACAGGAATGGCGCGTCCGCTTGTTGAGTCAACTCGAACAGACGGGCGTTGAGCATCGAGTTGAACATCCCTTCCACCAACCTCTGGCGATATGCACCCACCGTACTCTGGTCCCGCAGTGGTTGTTTGTGATACAACCCCACTGTCGTGTTGAGGGCCTCGGCATCCGCAGCGATCGCAAACAGCATCTCCTCATGTTCGGGTACGTCGTACACGACACGTTCTCTTGCGTCCTCCGGGTTCGTATGGCCGGCGAAGTGTTCGGTGATCAGGTCAACGATCACCTCCGAGTCGAAGTCACCAACCGCAACGACAGCCATGAGATCTGGCCTATACCAATCTGCGTAGAATCTCCTCAACGATTCGTGTTCGAATGTCTCGACGATCTCTCGCTTGCCGATTGGCAACCTCTCGGCATACCGCGAGTTGCTGAAGAGGATTGGGAGTTGTTCGTCCAGCATGCGTGAATCCGCACCGCGGCCGAGCCGCCATTCTTCAATGACCACGCCGCGTTCTTTCTCGATCTCAACCGAGTCGAGTACAATCAAACGGGCCCAATCTTCGAGAATCTGAAATGCCGTTTTGACTACGTCTGCGGTATCGGTCGGCACCCTCAGCTGGTAAATGGTCTCGTCGAAACTGGTGGAGGCGTTCGTGTGGGTCCCTGTCTCCATTCCCACGGATTCCAGGTAATCGAACAGCGCCTGCTTCTCAAAGTGTTCGGTTCCGTTGAACGCCATGTGCTCGAGGAAATGCGCGAGGCCGAGTTGGTCTTCATCCTCCAATATTGATCCGGCTTTCACAACAAGCCTCAATTCAGCGCGGTTTTCAGGCCTTCGATTGACCCGAACATAGTACGTGAGACCGTTTTCCAGAGTTCCGACCGTAACCTGGGTATCAACGGGGATTGGCTGGTTTGGGTCTAGGCCCTGTTGTTGCGCTGCGATGGGCATGGATGAAATCGATGCAAATACTGCGACGATTACACAGCGTATCATGTAAAGCTCCAAAGAGTAGAGAAGCCTACTGGAGATTTGCGATTTATGATTCGTGATTTGTGATTTGTGATTGCAGGCTGACGGTAGCGGTGAAGTCACTCTATTCTACCGCCAATCTGCACTTGCATTCTACAATCCTCAATCATTCATGTTCCGCCGGCACCGCCTCCATCAACAACTCGAGGGCTCTTCTGAGAGCCCTCCCTCCCGGCCCGGCGCCCTTATAGTGTCCGAGTCGCACTACCACCATGTCGTGAGATGGGATGATGATGGTGTACTGGCCACCTGCACCGGCCATGTAGTATGCGTCTCGTGGAACAGGGAATGACCCAGTACCGTTGATCCAGAAGAACGATCCCCCGTAGATAGGCCGCCCGTCTGCCTCCCAAGCGGGAGCCACGGTGCTGGCATACTCGACCCAACCTTCCGGCAAGATCCGCTCGCCATTCCACACTCCATCTTGGAGATACAGCATCCCCAAACGAGCCCAGTTCCTGCCCGTGCCGAACTCATATCCCTGTAGAAGGAAATTCCCGAACGGATCGGTCTCGAGAAACATCTTGCGGATGCCGATCTTGTCGAACAAAACGCGCTGCGGGTAGGTGTGGTAGTTCTGGCCCAATTCCTCTTCTACGCCCTTGCGAACCAGGTAGTTGGTTACGACCGGATCGGAATTCCGGTACCTACCTACCGTGTTTGGAGGCCACTGGGCGGGCCTGGTGATGGCCCACTCGAACGAGTTCACCGCCCCTGTATAGACGTAGTAGTGGTCAGGGTATCCGTTTGGATAGCC
>CAYTDU010000893.1:0-2658 GCA_964436395.1 uncultured Gemmatimonadaceae bacterium
ACTACCTTAGGTACTTTCGTTGCTTGCGCACGCTTTAGTAGAATGGTGGTTGTCACCCAGGAGTGTCGATTGGATAATCTTCGTCTTAGCGCACGAACAAGCGTGCCGGTACGAAGGGATGTCAGGAAACAGGCGATTCGAATTGAATATTGAACCAGCAGGTAAGTCGCTCGAGTTGACCGGCGAGGAATTGCGGGCAGCCATCGATGCGGCGATGGCCAGAATAGTACCACACATAGACTCCTTGAACGAACAGCCCGCTGCCTATTCGGATGGTGGGCAAGAGTTGGCACGCTCTCTCGTAGAGAATATCCCGGAGCGTGGTACTCCGCTCAACGCCGTCCTCGACCTGCTGTTCGACAAAGCTCTGTCGAAGAGCTTCAACACCGCCGGTCCTGGTTATCTGGCGTACATACCAGGAGGTGGAGTTCCCCACACCGCGGTGGCAGAACTCATCTCTAGTGCAATCAATAGGTATGTCGGAGTCTGGGTCGCTGCACCCGGTTTGGCGCAGCTCGAGGCGAACGTGGTGCGGTGGTTTTGTGGGATCGTTGGTTACGACCGCGGCTCAGCCGGTGTGCTCACCAGTGGCGGCTCACTTGCGAACTTCTCCGCCATAGTCGCCGCGCGAAGGAATAAGCTGCCGGACGACTTCCTGAGCGGCACGATCTACACATCAGATCAAGCTCACCACTCGGTGTCGAAAGCCGCTGTCTTGGCGGGTTTTCCGACCGATCGTGTCAGGTCGATTCCTTCTGATGAGTGTTTCAAGGTTAGAGTCGATGCTCTACGCTCGGCGATAGACACAGACAGAGACGCCGGGCTCGTTCCGTTCCTCATTGTCGCGAATGCCGGCACGACCAACACAGGTGCGGTAGACGATCTAGAAGCGCTGGCTGACGTTGCCAATGAAGCTGAGATGTGGATGCACGTTGATGCCGCGTACGGTGGGTTCTTCATGCTTACGGAACGCGGCCGGTTGGTCATGCGTGGGATTGCGCGATCGGATTCGGTGACGCTCGATCCTCACAAAGGCCTTTTCCTCCCGTACGGAACGGGGTCGCTTCTGGTACGCGACGGTTCAGCTCTAGAGCGCGCACATTCTGTCTTTGCCGACTACATGCCTCCCATGCAGGAGGAAGAAAGCTTTGTCGACTTCTGTCAGCTGTCGCCCGAGTTGTCTCGCTCGTTTCGTGGCCTTCGTGCGTGGTTACCGATCAAGGTGAATGGAATCGAACCGTTCCGCCGCAACCTGGACGAGAAGTTGGATCTCGCTCGCTGGGCGACTGAACAGCTGAGGCAGATCGACGACATCGAGATCGTCGCCGAACCGCAGCTTTCCCTTCTTGCATTCCGACTGAATCGTCCTGGGCTGGATCAGGCTGAGCTGAACCGGCTCAACAGGGAGTTTCTCGACCGCATAAACGTGCCTGGCCGCGTGTACATCACCGGCACTACCCTCGAGGGGCTGTTTACGCTCAGGATCTGCGTACTGTCGTTCCGTACACATTTGGACCGGATGGAAATGGCACTGGAGGATATTCGGGAGGCGGCGAGAGTCGTGTAGTTCATCCAACGTACACATTAGCCCCCTGCGTTTTGGCTACGGACAGACGCGGAAAAACGCAGACAACGGCAGCGAATTGGTTGCCCCACACGCGCCCCTGCCTCTCCTGCTGTCAACAACTGCCATAATGGCGGCTATTGCTGCCGGGTTCCAACAATAACTGCTGTAATGGCAGTAATATCCTGGCATCTCCGATGCAATACAATGGCATCAGCAAAAGCGGCGAACACGCCGCACCAAGACAAACAACGAATCAGTAGATTTTTGGAGGTGTTACGATGGCTTATTACCCAGCAGTCTGGACCGCTAGGCGCGCACCCGTAGCCTGGAACGATGTATTTGGACGCTTCGATCGTCTGTTTGATTCCAACAGTGGCCGTTTCTCGCTGTCCTGGTCTCCAGTGACCGATGTTAGTGAAGATGAGGACGGTCTCCACGTGGTTGTCGAGCTTCCCGGAATGAGTTCCGAGGATGTAAGTGTATCGGTCGAGAACGGCGTGCTTTCCATCTCTGGCGAGAAGAAGCAGGAGCACGAAGAGGGTGACGCTGAGAGCAACTACCATCTGGTAGAACGTAGCTACGGCAGCTTCGAGCGGACCTTCAAGCTCCCTCGCAGTGTCGACTCAGACAAGGTCGAGGCCAAGTTCGAGCAAGGCCTGTTGAAGGTCAATCTTCCGAAGTCCGAGAAGGCCAAGAAGCGCCAGATCGCGATCAAGTAGAATGCAGAGTGCAGAGTGCAGAATGTGCTGCACTCTGCACTCTGAAATCTGCACTCAGATCTCCACTTCCACCACTTCCCCCGGATCCACCTCGTATTCCGCTCCACCTGACTCGAATACCAAACCATGTTTGGCCTGAGTTTCCAACCCAACCCAGAATCTGTCTGGGGTAACGGTGAGGGCGATCCACCTGCCGCGATACTTTATGCTCAGGCTGATGCGACGGAAGCGCTCCGGCAAGTGGGGGTTGAACGAGATGCCATCGTCAGCGATCGATATGCCGACGTAGCAGTCGTGTACGATACCGACCGAGCCGGTCATCGAGCCGAGGTGTATGCCTTCCCCGGTCGTGCCACCCTGTATGTCCACGAA
>CAYTDU010000894.1:0-2649 GCA_964436395.1 uncultured Gemmatimonadaceae bacterium
CGGCAGACATCGCTCGCACGCGAATGTCAGGTCGAACAGCGATAGCGGCAGCTCTTCAGTTGACCATTTGAGCAGGACGCGCTCCTGAGACTGTCGGATAATCTCCATCGGCCACTCAAGCGCGAGCAGAGTTGCATCCGGGAGCGTGTCCACTTCTTCAGGAATCAGTACGTTCTCGATGATAGCGCTGGTGTCAATCGACTCGTCGATCAACTTCTCCCCTACACCCGCACACCACCTGATGAATCGGGGAACAGGGCCCTGTTCGCGCGACCAGACACGTCCTTTGTACGAGCAACCGATCGTGACAGGATGACCCGTTTCGTAACCGGTACCAGAAAGGTTAGACTTCACCGAGCCCGCCTTCTGCGAGGCGGTCAACGCTTCCTTTACGTCGGACCCAGTGTACATAGCGTAGCGCAGATTACGCCGACCGTACTTCCGCACGCCAATGTTCTGGAACACAAGCCGCTTAATGTTCCCCAGCGTGCGAAACACGGTATCACCGTGAATCAACTCGATCTTCTCACCTCCCACGGCCCGCGCTATACCTTCATGAAGGGAACTCGTGTCGCTGGAGTGCAGATATAGCAGTTTTCTTTCAGCATCGTAGTGCAGCACAAACAAATCCCATTGCCGGTCTCGGAGCTGTTTCGACCGACTCCATCGAACCTGCGGCTCGCTGCGCAATACGAAATACAGGGTCTGTGTCCCTTCGTGGAACCAGACTTGATGCACCTCGGCATTGGCCGGAAGGCCCTCATGGAACTTCTTCGGCCGGAAACGGTCGCACTTGAAGACGGCCGCACTGAATTTTGGGCGCAGAAGATTGCGTGATATTTCGACGTGTTCGTCTTCGTCTTGTTCGCCGATTGCTTTCGACGTGCTGAGGAATTCCACAAGCTCAGCGTGCTCACGAATCGCCTGGGAGCTGAACTCACTGAGTAGGTGGTTCCAATCCGCATCTTCACTGTAAAGCCGTTCCAGTGCTGCCGACACATCCTGGTTCGCGATGTTGGCAATTACCGTTGCGTTCCCCACGTCTGAACCGGCCGTCCGGGTGAATCTCCCCGTGAATTGTAGGACAACTCCGAGGCTCTTGTGAGTGTCATGCACTGCCGCGATCTTGAGATTTGGAAGATCGAATCCTTCGCCAAGCATATCAACGCAAACTACGATCCGGCTATCTCCCTCGCGCAACGCCGTCAGCGCATCCAGCGTTCCACGGTCCTTTGAGTGAACCAACACTGGGGCGTAGTCTCTGCCGATCTCTTCGTAGATTCCGTGGACGGCCCGGGCTCGCTCGATTGTTTCGCACCTGGCCATAACGATATGCGAAAGCCCCTGTTCGTCGTCGTGTCGTAGTTGCTCAATGGCTGCTTCTGCGATTGCCCGGTCCCCGTCATCCGGATCGATCTCGTAGACCTCCTGGAACCGAATCGACTTGAAGTACCCGTCCTCTTGGGCTTGACGCAAGGGGTAAGAGTAGACGACTTTCCCGTCCACGAGCTTTCCATCCCGCCGGAACGGCGTGGCCGTGAACTGCAGCACCGAGCGCTCAGCGAAGTGCTCACGGAACCCCCACCAGGTTGCTGCAGGAACGTGGTGTGCTTCGTCCACCACGAGCGTCGTCACCCTCTCCGCTACGTGGGCCGCTTGCTCAGAAGCTTCCTTGAACGTCAACGCGCTCATGGTACTCACGATGACGTTGCACCCCTCGAATGCCTCCAAATCCTTTTCACTCCGAGGGCACTTGGTTACGACACCGACAACAGGATTGGGCACATCCTCCGGGACGAGCCCCAGTTCCCGAAGCAGGCCCAACGTCAAGAACTTTTGCACGGTTTGTTCGCGCAGCGCCTGTGAGGGAACGACTACGAGAATCGGCGCTCGTGCGTACGCGACTAGAGTCGCCAGGACGACTTCCGTCTTTCCCGTTCCAGTCGGCATCACAACCGTCGCCGGTCGAAGGGACTGACTCCAATGCGCGCCGATACCGTGGAGCGCGCCCAACTGAGGAGGCCGAAAGCCGGGAACGATTATGTCGCCCGTCGAACTCCGCTTCTCCGCACGAAACTGAAAGACGCCATCCCAAGTGCGTGCGATATTCTGACAAAGAAGCCCCCAGCCCTCGTGCTCGACGCGTTTCTCGCATTCATCCAGCAGGGAATGTTGAAGCCATCGCGACTCCCCGTCCTCTCCGAGCTTCAATACTCCCTCGGCCTCACTGGGGCAGGTCACGTTGTTCCGAACGGTGACAACGATGGACTCACCAGAATCGAGCACGCAGAGCGGATCTTGTCTGCGCGGAGAAACCTGGATTTCCCGGACGGCTTCGATTTCCGCCTCGCGAGCCCCTCGAACAACGTGACGGATCCACCCGATCGCCGTTCGCTCTCGTTTGACTTCTAGAGCCGGGAGGTGAAGCTTCGTTCCCGGCCGCAGCTTCCCAACGCGGACAGTGGTTGCCGCAGTCGATTGATCATCCATGCTCGTGTGCTCTGCGCGTGATTCACGGGCCGCCCGCTTGCTCCAACCGCGGTCCGGCCACGTAGGCATTCCCGAATACCAAAAAGGGGTACGACGCCGATGTGCAAATTCCAGGCCAAAGCGTGCTAGCTACCATCGAACAACATACTGGCGACTCTA
>CAYTDU010000895.1:0-2648 GCA_964436395.1 uncultured Gemmatimonadaceae bacterium
CATCGTTCGAGCTGTTCCGCGATACGGAAAACCGTCTCGTAGATCCGATTGCGGCATATGGGTCTACTCGAGTCACGCTCACCGGAACGGGTCCTGCGACCGTGACAACCGCGGAAGTCGTTTCCCCAGATTATTTCAGGGTGCTGGGCGTCCCGGCGACGTTGGGCCGCACCTTCCTCCCAAGTGAAGAGGATATCGAGCACTCCCCGAGGGTCGCCGTCATCTCGTACGGCCTCTGGCTGAGCCGTTTCGGCGGTAGCGATTCCGTCTTAGGGCGGGTGGTGGAGGTGGATGGAAAAGCGTATGAGGTTATTGGAGTAGCGCCGCGTTGGTTCAGTGGGTTGAAGGGAAATGCGACACTATGGCTGCCGATCAGGGCCTTCGTGAGCGCTGAGTTTGGTCGCCGCGTCCACGACCATTGGTTGTACGTTGTGGGTCGATTGCGACCGGGCGCTCGATTCGACGCAGCAAGCGCCCAGATGCAGGCGATTGGCGGGGCAATAGACGCTGCATATCCATTCAGCACGTCTGGCCTCCATTACGTGGGCGAATTGAAGTCGTTCCAGGACGCATGGACGAACGACGGCGCGCGAAAGTCGGTATTGATGCTCTCCGCTGCCGGGGTACTGGTTCTCCTCGTGGCATGCGCAAACCTCTCGGGCCTGCTGTTGGCACGACACACGAGGCGGGCACGAGAACACGCGGTGCGGCTCGCGGTCGGCGCCTCTCGCTGGCATCTGATTCGCTCGTCGTTGACAGAGGGCCTGGTCCTTTCTTGTTTGGCCGGAATTGCGGGGGTGGGGCTCGCACGTTGGGGTACTCGGGTACTGCGGAGCAACTGGCCCGAGCGATTCCTCTACAGCGTCAGGGAAGAACTGCGTGTAGTCAATGTCGACGGGTTCTCGGTTGATACGACGGTTCTGGTCGGTGCCGTCGCTTTCACGCTGGTAACGGCCGTGCTCGTCGGCGTGCTGCCCGCGTTGTGGATATCAAAGGCGGACTTGACGGAGAATCTAAAGGGCAGCGCCGGCGTGACGCGACGCGGTACTCGGTTGTTCAGCTTCGATGTCGGGGAGGGTATGATCGCCGCACAGGTAGCGATTGCGATTCTGTTGTTGATCGGTGCCGGTCTGGTTGGCGCGAGCGTCAGGCGTCTGTTTGATGTGGAACTGGGTTTTCGCGCAGACCGACTGCTGACGTTCGAGTATAGAATGCCCAGATCCGGGTATACCGCCGACCCCGCTACCGCGCTCGACCGCGCCGCTGACTTCATGGAAGAGCTGTTGCAGCGTGTCCGAGCCCTGCCAGGCGTGGAAGGAGCGACCAGCGGCTGTATTCCGTTGCGTGGCGTGTGCAACGCATTCGCCCTTACCGCAACGGAGCTGATGCCGGAGATCCCTCGAGAAGACTGGCGGCGCATCGCGGTGAGCTCCGCGGACGCTTCATATTTCGACGTGTTGGGAATACGAGTGGTCGCGGGCCGAAAGATAGACGAACGCGATGGTCAGGATGACAGAATCACCGTCGTTCTGAGCGAGACGGCCGCCGACCAGCTGTTCCCGGGAGAGAACCCGGTCGGTCGGTGGATTGAACTCAACGCGACCTGGAGGGCCCAAGTTGTGGGAGTCTCCCGAGTCGTGTTGCGCGAACCACCTGACGAGCAGCAGCTGCCCGAGGCAATCGGGTTATTTCGGGACCTGCCCGGGGGCAGACGCGGAGTGATGGTCAGGACCACGGGCAATCCTTTGGCTTTGGTGCCTCTGATACGCAACGAATTGCGGAGCCTCGATCCGCGGGTGCCGCTCGTCAACGTTGCGACGATGGACGACCGGTTGAATCGCGCCATTGGCGACCGACGGCTGATACTGAGCCTACTCACCTCGTTCGCAGTCGTGTCGGTACTCCTCGTTGCAGTTGCCACTTGGGCGATCGTGGCGCGCGCAGTTGCCGACCGTACGCGCGAACTCGGAGTCAGAATTGCTCTAGGCGCTCGGCCAAATGTCGTGCTTCCTTTGGTGCTCGGCCGCAGTCTTTTGGCAGCACTACTCGGCATCGTTGTCGGCGTGGGAGTAGCATGGGTGAGCACCCGCATTCTCGGTTCGTTTCTCTACGACACGAGCGCGAGAGACCCTGTTGCGTTCCTCACTGGATCGATTCTGCTGCTGGGCGTGGTCGCGCTGGCGAGTTGTCTACCTGCAACGCGGGTGATGAGGATAAACCCGGTAGACGCGTTGCGAGCGGAATAACGATTTCTGACTCGTTAATAACAACGAGCTAACAGACTGGCCCGGCAGGAACTCGGGTTGCGGGCAGTCGCTGTCGCGACTGCGAAGCAGAGGCGAGGATGCGTTCCCAATCACGCAGTCTCGGACGCACACTACTGTCCAAGGAGAGCCGCCGGAACCACGGCGACACCGTCCCCTCTGCGATATGCATTAGGACCGGTATTCACCACCACAGCATCCAGCAGCTCTTCGCCGATTTGCTCCCGTAGTCAGAACAGGTTCTTGACGTCGCCCGCGTTTATCGCCGCACTCAGTTTCACCTCCATGGCAACAACGCGCTGATCGGGTCGCTCAACAATGGTATCGATCTCACGGCGTCGCCCATGCAACCGCAGATGTCTGACGCTCGCGTCGGCCACCTGT
>CAYTDU010000896.1:0-2627 GCA_964436395.1 uncultured Gemmatimonadaceae bacterium
ACCACTGAGCCTGTTTGCAAGGAGAGGCGACCAGGTGAGCGACCTGGCAGACGTGATCTTCGAGGGCGGTTCGGCGATGGTGGGGGGAAGTGTCGTTGAACCCTTCGCCGACGGAATCTGGTCGCAGCAAATGACGCTTCTGGCTGACGGGTCAGGCAATACCGGGGTGAGTGGGACCGTGATCGATTCCGAGACGGGCTCGGAAATCGCGGGTGTCGAAATCGGCGTTGTCGACGGAGACCGCACGACGCTGAGTGACGACTCCGGATTCTTCGAGTTGACCAGGCTTGCCCCCGGCACGGTGCGGCTTGCCATGCGGCACATCGGCTACCACCAACGTATCATTCGGATCGAGAATCTGCGCCCCGGCCAGAGGCTGGAGATGCCCCCCGAAACTCCCCAAATGGCACCGGTCGAGGTCGCCCTGCTAGATCCCATAGTGGTCGCCGGAGAACGTACCGAACTGCGTGAAGTTCGGCTGCAGCCCTTCTTCGCACGGCGGGACGAGGGCTTCGGAGAATTTGTGATCAGGGAAGAATTCGAAGAGTGGCATCCACTGGAGGTAACTGACATCCTGCGGCGAGTGAGCGGTGTCCGTGTCTTGCCCAATCCGCACTATGGAATCTCGGGAGACTCCCAGAAGTACCTCGTCCGGACGACTCGGTCGGTTGTGAGTGTCAGGGGCGAATCTTGCCCACCTTTGTATTTCCTCAATGGAACGTTCATCGGAAATGCGCGGGACAACGATATCGACGTGGTCCTTTCAACCAACAACATCGAGGCTATTGAAACCTACAGCGGTCCCTCTCAGATGCCGTCAGCCTTCAACATGACCGGATCTCGCTGCGGCGTTATCGTATTCTGGACGAGGTGAAGCGCAGCCCAATCTCCTCATTACATGCCTCAAACTGTCGCGGTTGTTGATTTCGTCATCGAAAAACACCGGATTTTCAATGAGCGACTCAACATACGGGGCAGCAAGGAAGTTCGCGGAGAGCCAATTCCTTCAGAAGCTGCGCAAGTCCACCGATATCGTGGTGGTCGCACTCTTTGCAGTGCTCACGGTCGCAGTGTTTTCGCAAGTCGTTGCCAAATGAGCGTTTACGGAATAGTAAATTGCATCGCCACCTGACAACTATGCGTGGTCGTGACGGGGGGTTCCAGGGGTCCCGTGGGCTTGTCCGAGTGGTATGTGACGGCACTCTGCTGATCGTCATACTCCATGCGGCTGAGTGCGATGGTGGTTTCGGCGCTAATGCGTCCGAATTGGCGGCCGCATTAGCGGGCACAGTAACGAGCCAGGCGGACGGTGAACTCCTCCGATCATTAGCAGGACGGCAAGAAGCGTGAGGCTTCTCTCGAGAGTACGGCTCATCGTATTCCCCTTCAGCGTTTCCTTACTCTGTGAAGACGTATTCCCACACCGTGTTCAGCGGTTGTGAATCACTACTCCATCCACCAGGACCGCCAGGAACTGCGTCGTTGCGGTCAAGGGATCTCCGTCGAACAGGACGAGGTCTGCATCCTTCCCAGCTTCGATCGACCCCATCACTTCGTCCAACTCCAGGATCCGGGCCGGAGAGATCGTCACAGCCTCTAGAGCCTCCTCCAGAGTGAGCCCGCCTCGAGCCGCCAGCCTTGCCAGCTCGAACAAGCTCGAACGCGATGCGTTGGCATCGTCCCCCGTGACTAGGGCAAAGGGGATTCCACGTTCCCTGAGTTTGGCGGCCGTCCCTATGGAACGCTGTACGCCGTCAGGACGGAAAGCCGCATCCCCCGCAGGCCCCAGGAGAACGGTGACGCCCGATTCCGCCAGGCGATCGAGAACGACCTGCGCATCGGTGCCCCCTACGATCATCAGGTCGATTCCGAATTCTTCCGCCAACCTAAGGGCCGTGGCCAGTTCGTCGGCCCGCTCGGCCGATACCAGAGCCGGGACATCTCCCGCGAGGACCATCGCCAGGGCTTCCTTTTTCAAATCTCTTGTCGGGGCTTTGTCTCCTTCGAGTTCCGTCCGGTAGCGGTTTGCATCCACGAGAGCCTGGCGTATGAGACCCACATTCGCCATTCGGGTGGAAGGGTATCGCCTTGCAGTTCCATAGGTCAGCTTTGCAGACTCATCGAGGGAGAACACTACCGCAGACGGAAAGCGAACCACCGCGTGATTCACCGTCGCGGCGGACAGCTTGAAGATCCCTGCTTGTCCCCCAATGGAGTTGGCGTCTCCGGGCCCGGTCTGAATCGTGGTGACGCCAGTTCGCAACGCATGCCGGACCGTGGGATCACTCGGATCGAATGCGTCAATTGCCCGCAGGTGGGCCTGATTCGGTCCCGAAGTCTCGTCCCGGTCGTCATCGCCAGGGTGAAGTCCCGAAAGACCCAATGTGGTTCGGGCATCGATGAAGCCTGGAGCAACGAACGCCGCGTCGAGCAAGGGAGTGGATTCCGGAAGACCAGATGGCCGGGTTGCCGTCACCGAGACAATCTTGCCGCCTTCAACGAGGAAGGTCCCGTCCTGCGGGAGGGAGTACCTTGCTACTTTCTCATGTAAGACAAGACATTTCTGCCCCTCATGTCATGCCAAGCGGCGCGAAGCCTGGAGCATGTGGTTGGGCCGGCATCTCCTC
>CAYTDU010000897.1:0-2625 GCA_964436395.1 uncultured Gemmatimonadaceae bacterium
GACGTTTTCTCAAGAGCCGATATAATAGCGTGTGACACCTGTTATGACACCCGCTACCGTTTTTCGTGTCTCCTGGAGGAAAAAGGCCATGCCCAAGTCTAGCAAAAAAGCGGCTCATGTCAAAGTGCCCCGTCCCGCTGATTTTCCGCTATTTGTCCACAAGAGTGGCAAACATGGACGGTGGTGCAAGAAAGTCCGGGGGCGATTCCAATACTTTGGGGGCGTCGACCCAGAATCCCCCGACTACGGGGCCCAGGTCGCGCTTGAGTTGTGGCTCGACCAAAAGGACGACTTGCTGGCCGGCCGCACCCCGCGGGTGTCACGAACGGGTGTCACGCTTCGCGATTTGGCCAACCAGTACATGACCTCGAAGCTGAGGCTTCTTGAGTCCGGCGAGATTGTGAACCGCACATATTCGGACTGCATGTCAACCTGCAAGCGGCTTCTGGAGTTCCTGGGCGCGGACAGGCTCGTTGATGATCTGATTGCCAGCGATTTTGGAGAGTGTCGGCAGAAGATGGCAAAACGGTGGGGGCCCGTTCGACTCGGCAACGAGATTCAGAAGACCAGGTCGATATTCAAGTTCGCGTACGACGAGGGTATCATCGACAGGCC
Organism: uncultured Gemmatimonadaceae bacterium; assembly: GCA_964436395.1. Taxonomy (GTDB): domain Bacteria; phylum Gemmatimonadota; class Gemmatimonadetes; order Gemmatimonadales; family GWC2-71-9; genus JBDGYW01. Next base: position 616 of record CAYTDU010000897.1, read on the forward strand.
GGTCCGATACGGCCAATCCTTCAATCGCCCAAGCCAGAAGACGCTGCGAATCGCTCGTAACAGCAAGGGTCCCAAGCTGTTCACGCCCAAAGAGATTCGAACCATGCTCGACGGTGCCTCGGTCAACCTCCACGCAATGATACTGCTGGCTATCGGCTGCGGATTCGGAAACGCTGATTGTGCCAAACTGCCCTTCGCCGCACTCGACCTCAAAAAAGGGTGGGTCAACTTTCCCAGAGTGAAGACCGGCGTACCACGCCGGGCTCCCCTGTGGCCTGAGACGGTCAAGGCACTGAAGGCAGTCATCGCCAATCGCGTGACTCCCCGGAATGAGGCGCATAAGGAGCTTGTTTTCATTAACCGCAAACACGATTCCTATTTCAAGCCCTCGGGAGCGAATCCAATCACGCGGGCAACTACCACGCTACTGACCGAATTGGGAATCCATCGGTCGGGAATATCGTTTTACACACTGCGGCACTGCTTCCAGACCGTCGGGGATGGGGCTCTCGACATCGTCGCCACGCGAGCGATCATGGGGCATGCTGATGCCCCAGGTGACATGTCGGCCGTCTACCGGGAAGGTGTATCGGACGCACGTCTGCTCGCCGTCAGTGACCATATCCATCAGTGGTTATGGCCACCGAAGAAGGTAGTTTCCAAAAAGGGGAAGAAGAAGTAGGATGCTTACGATCGCGGGGCTAGGGAATCGTGACCCGAAACGGCGGCTTCCTGACCGCCTTGCCCCCGGCTTTTTTCAGGACCGTTTATAGGAGAGCGGATTCCATGCTGCATGATTTCCCCGACCCCGAATGGGTCGAACGACTACCAGAGCCACTCAGGCAGCCCCACAAGGAAACACTGGCGTTACTGAATGAATGGTCAAATGCGCTGCAAAGCATGGACCCGTTCGACACAAGCGATTTTTCTCAGAGTGTGGATAACTTCTGGGCAATTGCGAGCTTTCCGTGGGTGAGCTGGGGATCCCTCTCTCCGGTCGAGCATTTTCTGAATTCAGTGGCGACCAAGGGTGGGGAGCATCTAAATGGAGTTGATGCCCCAAATGCTCACAGCCTAACGCATGAGTTGGCCGCCCGCTGGATTACTGCGCTGAATGTAGCCGTCTGGGAGATGCGCGAGTATGAAGAGGACCCGGACTGGGAGTCCGTGCAATACGATAAGAACTTCTCTGCCGACGACTGGGCGCAATCGCTGGATGCAACAAGGTGCACGGAAGTCGAAGAGGTAACGCCAGACCTGACTGACATCCACACGCTCAGCAAAGCGATTGACCGGGAGATAATTCAAGCGTGGGCCCTCTGGGAACAGGTGCCCGGTCTCCGACCATCGACAGCTGCCAAACAGGACTTTGGTAGCGGAGACATAGCCCGCCGAATGAAAGAAACGCTGGAAGGAAATCCCGAAGCCAAGGAATGGTCAATTCCGAAATGGGCTGAGCACCTTCATTGTGACTGGTCTGGCGTGGCGGTGCTGAAGACGCGGGGAGGCCGCACTCGGAAATGGGACCACTATGTTGACTGGTGCGATGCGTACAAGCACAACAACCCAGGAACAACCGATGCTCAAGCACGAAAGGAATATATCTCCCGCCACAAGACTCGCGAGGTGCCGGGGCGTGACGTGCTCCGCTCAGCGAGAGCGTACCGGAAAAAGAAGGACAACGGGCAGGCGTGAGTCAAATCCCAACGCGAATGTAGAAGACTCGTAGAAAACCCCACGTCTAAAACCTTTTCTACAGTTTTACAACAGATTTTTTTCGAGCGAGCATAACAGCGTCAAGCACCTCTAGCGTGTTGCAAAACCTGTCGCAAAACCTCTTTTCTCCGTGACACGCGCCCGAACGTCGAGACAATCTGAGTAGTCACAGTTGATTACTCAGAAGGACTCGACTCATGCCAAATATCTACACCACCAGACAAGTAGCCGACTTATTCGGCGCGAAGACTTGGCGGGTGCGCCGTCTGTTTGAAGATGGCACTCTACCCGACC
>CAYTDU010000898.1:0-2621 GCA_964436395.1 uncultured Gemmatimonadaceae bacterium
CGTGGTGTTCCGACGCCAGTTCACCGAGGGTATCGCCCTCACCGGGTTGAAGGGATGACGGCGGCGCTGATCTTGTGTGCAAGGTCAGGCATAGGTAATCCTCAGTGTCAGATGAGATGAATAACACATCCGCTATCTGCAGGCGACTGAAGAGTATCGTTGGTTCGCAGTATGTTACCGACGAGCCAGCTGAATTGTGGTGCTATACAGGTAACCTTCTGCCGCGTAACCCGGAACTCGTCGTTCGCCCGGGGAGCGTGGAGCAACTTCAGGCGGTCGTCGAAGTCGTGGTAGGGGCCGGTCTCTCGGTCATCCCACGAGGACTGGCTACTCGGAGCACGCCCCGCCGGCCGGGCGTCTATCCTGCCACGGAAGGGGGAGTTATTCTCGAAACGAATCGCCTTAAGAGTATCCGGAGAATCGACCGGAGTGGGATGCTCGTGACCGCAGAGGCTGGGGTGACAATGGCCGAACTGGCCAACCACTTGGCTCCCCTCGGCTATCGTGTCATTGAGGGGACGATGGCGCCGTTCTGTGCCACCGTTGGCTCGCTCACCGGCGTGGGCCCCGGCCTCCGCAAGTATGGCCGACGCGAGCAACAAATCCTGGACATTGAGATGGTCCTCAGCAGTGGCCAAGTCGTTCATACCGCCAATGTAGAAGGGTACGATATGAACCTTACTCCCGTCTTGGTGGCCGCCCAGGGTTTTGAGTGTTTGGGTGTCGTGACGGCCGTCACCTATCGACTGCATATGCTTCCCGAGCGTTTTGAGTACCTCAACTTTGAGTTCGATCGGACAACTAATACTGTTCGATTCCTGCTGGAACTTGATCGCAGCGTGGCGGTCCAACTGCCTGGACTATTCCAAGTGAACGTGTGGCCAGAGGCAGTTTTCCGGTTGTATGCGAGAATGCCCTGGGTGTACCGGCAAAGTGATGACTACCGCCGACTCCTCGGCCGCTACCCACCGTTTCCTGCGGACGTGGTCGGTGTCATCCTTGAGGGTCAAGAGGATCAGGTGGTGCTGCAGAAAACTATGTTGGAAGAGATGGCTAAAGAGTGTGGCGGTATAGCGGCTGGGTCGGAGCCGACACGTGACTACTTCGTCAATCGAAACTGGACTGGCAATACCAAGTGTCACGAGGATGTCTCTCGCCGGACAACGAGTTGGGCTGAGCCGTTCTTCCTGTGTGCTGTAGAGGACTATCCGAAGGCCAAAAGTATAGCTGAATCCGTAGCGGCAGCCTGTGGCTTCGAGATTGGCGAACGGTTCTGGGCCCGGGGCACGCTGCGCAGCGGGTTGATGGGATACACTTCGTGCGTCACGTTCGACGACACCGAAGTCAAGGAGCGCGAGAGGGCAGCGGCTTTCGTGGAGAAGGTCCTCCTCGAAGCCGCAGCTGTTCAGCCGCTGTCTGCTAACACTGCCTCTGATCGGCTCAGTCGTGACGTTTTGCGCGCGCTTAAAGAGTTGCTTGATCCCGGAGGGATGATGTACCCGGGTGCTCTCTACATGGATTGAGTCGATCTAGGGGGAGAACATTGTGCAAACGGCAACGATATGTGGACAAAGGACTAGAGGAAGAGTATAATGGCCGGTGATGGCATTCGAGGGTTGGCCGAGGCGCGTATGACCTTACACGCCGACGATTTGGCTGGTTTGCGCCACCAGATCTACAGCTGCAAGCAGTGTACATCCTGCCGTGAATGGTATTGGAACGATCCACATCTGCCGGGCTTTGAGCCTGGAGTGACCAAGGAAGGGTTCGTCATCTGTCCCATATTCCGTCACACGACGGGCGCTGAGAGTGACTATGCCAGAGGGAAAGTGAAGCTGGCTCAGGGATTGCTCGACGAGCAGATCGCCCCAAGCGAGTACGTCGTTGAGAAGCTCTTTCAGTGCGCGCAGTGCGCCAACTGTAGCGAGCACTGCCCCCAGACACGGGTGGAGAAACTTGATCCGGCTGAGGTCATCCGGGCTGCGCGGGCCGAGGTGGTGCGGCAGGGGGTAACCTTGCCGCGAGCTATCGAAGTGCCGACTAGGCGTCCCGCGCGACCCAGGTCGCTGCCCACCCGCTGGATCTCGAAGGGCGCTCATGGGCAGACAGGAGCGCCCCTGGCTTTCTTTCCTGGCTGCGTTTTTGGTCATTCCTTCAAGCACCAGGCTGTTGCCAAGAGCTTCATTGCGCTCCTGAATTGCCTTGACGCGTCTCACCAAGTCCTCACCGAGGGCTGGTGCTGTGGATATCCTGCGTTCGCTGCGGGGAAAACGGACGACGCAACCGATTTGGCACGCCGCGCTGTCGAAAGGCTGCGGGCACTTGGTGTGTGCACTCTTGTTGTCGGTTGCGCTTGGGGCCTGCGCATGTTCCGGCGCGAGTATCCCGAGCTTCTGGGTCGAGCTCTGGATGTGAAAGTCCTGCACGCGGTGGAGTTCTTGGCTGATGAGGTTGCTGCAGGACGGCTGCAGCTATCCAACCCATGGGAGGTGACTGTAACCTATCAGGATCCTTGTCAGCTCGGTCGCCGCTGCGGAGTGTACGACGCCCCGCGGGAGTTGGCGCGCGCGATCCCTGGTGTGACCTTGGTCGAGATGGTCGAGAACCGTGAGAATGCGCTA
>CAYTDU010000899.1:0-2621 GCA_964436395.1 uncultured Gemmatimonadaceae bacterium
CGTCTGAGATTGTGGAACGGTAACTGGAGCGCCCGCCGCCGCGTACATCGACGTGCAGACTTTCACGTCCCGGTCGCACATGTAGTAGCCGGTGCGGCCCGGCTGGACGACCACGCGCTGGATGTTCTTGGTAGGGTCCTCCAGCGTCCCGAAGTTGTCGATGCTGACGTCCTGCACGTCGGGCAACGGCTCGCCCGTGTGAGCCGCCACGATCCCGTCCAACGTCGTCTCCTCCGCGCCCGAGATGGCCGCCTTGAACCAGATGTCCACGTCGACACCATCCACGGCAATGTAGTCAAGCGCAATGGCAATCGTCGAATCGGCAATCTCCTGCGTCAGACTACCAACATCAACAAGGTCATTGGCCGTGTCGCTGACCGGGTATACATACTTCGTGCTCATGGCCCACTCCTACAAAGGACGTATTTTCAGTGACGCGCGCCGAATGTAAGCTGCTGCCTGCGACACAGCATCAGGCGACTTACGGTATTGGAAACGAACTGTGCGAACGCCATTGCCCGTCAGCGCCACCTCGCCAAAACCAGAACAGGACAGCCAGCTTTTACGGTCGTGGGCACCTTCAAAAATGGGGTCTCCCACCCCGTCAACGACCACCTGCGCCTCGCACTCGTTGTTAGTCTTCGAGGAGTACAGCTCAGCACTCCACCCAACAAGATAGTCGCCGGCCGGAAACGAGGAAGTGACCAACACCACCTTGTCGCTCCAACTCGTGTCGCTAGTCTGCGACTCACCAAGCACCTCGGCATATTCATCTTCAAACGCGAACTTAAACCGCCGATCACTCATAGTAGTAGACCTCCAGGAAGAAGTCGATCAGCGACTGTTGGAGAACAGCCACAACGATGCCCTCAAACCCATCACCGTCAACTATCTCGTTGTAGTTCTCCACGCTGTACCTGCCGCGGATGTCCTTTTTGGCTCTCTTTATCGAGTCTGTGCTCGCGAAGGCAGTCGTATCGATGGCCGTCCTCGTCCCGTCCGCGTTGATCTTATAGAGGAGTATCTGCATGCCCCATGTGGTGGACGACGGAGTCCATTCAAGATGGCACCCCGTGACGACAAACCTCTTCCCCGCATTGTTCCATGCGGACACCTTGGTCAGCGTCACGTCACAGGACTTGCCGCCCTCCACAATAGAGAACTGCGAGGCGTCGAGCCACGCCTTCTGAGTGAAGTAGTTGCCATTGCCAGCAACGGAAATGTCCTCGGTATCGCTTGCCGTCGTGGCACCAGTTATGCGATCAACGGAGGTCCCCGCCACCCGGATCGTAAAGGGAGCCCCCGAAGCGGAAGCCACTTCTACGGCCCATCTCGAATTGTAGGCCTCCTCGGAGGCGGTCACCGGGGAGCCGCTGGCCAGCGCCGCGGCAGTATCCGTCTCGGCGAACCAGCCCACAAGGTCAACCTGTCCGTTGAAGGTCGGCGCCTGCGCCCAGACGAACTTCGAGACGGAGCCGATCTCCTGCGGGAGGTAGCGGACGCCGATCTTGTCCTCGCGCGTGTCAATGTAATCTTCGCCCTCGTCCGTCCGGACAATCCTCGCCTTGGGGGTGTTCGCGTATGACGTGCTCGTCTGATATATCACAATCCCGATCAGCACGAACTCAATCAGAGGGATGCCCGTGCGGTTCAACTCCGCGAACTCATTCAGAGCCTCCCTTCTAGCGATCGAGATATTGGTATAGAAAAACGTCCCCTGTATGGCCACGAACGGGTTGTTCGGATCGTTGGTCGCGACAATGTGCGCAAGGACGTAGCTCCCCTCCGGCACCTCCGCCTGCTGCCAAGTCGAGCCGGTGTACTCGTTATAGGCGAGAAAGCCACTGCCGCCAGAGTAGTTCTTGACCGGAAAGTTGTCAGCGGCGTCGAACCGCCAATAGCCGCTCGCGCCATCTTTATAGAGCACCGGCAGCTGGGCCGGCTTGGCCTCCGCTGGCAAGCTGTGGACCAAATCCTCATCCCGGATGACGCCGCTCTCGACTCCGAACTGGGCGTGCGAGTCGGTACTCCCATCCTCGTCCGGCGTTATATCCTCCAGGGCGAGTCCGCTTATGTACCGGGTGCCCCACGACGTGTGAAGGTGGGCGTGCGTCTGGCCATCCATCGTCATGCCATGACGCTCGTCACCGAAAATCACATGCTGGCTGTTGGACGCGTCCCAGTAGACAATGGCGCAGAGGACATGCTCGGTGATGATCGCCAGGACGAACGTCGTGGTCTCCGTCAGAACCTGGGTGTCCTTGTCGAAGTAGATGTAATGGACACCCTCGGTGTCGGCCATCTGAATCGACTGGGCGGAGGTCTTGACATGCTTCCTCCCGTTGATGTAGAACCGGAACTCCGACGATACCGGGGAGATGGTATACGTCCTGTCCGGCGACGAGTCCGAGAAGGCAACCGTCGTCTCGTCGCGATTCGGGAAGCCGGTCCTCTCATGCGCCGCAGCAAAGACATCGTCGGCCAGGACCGCGAAGTACGGAACCACCTCCTCCATCAGAGAGTCAATGCTGACATTGTTGCACTTGAGCGTCACGTAGCCACTGCCCAGCGCGCTCTGAAGGCCGTCCGAGTTCATCACCTCGTTCGGAAGGACCTCGGCG
>CAYTDU010000900.1:0-2618 GCA_964436395.1 uncultured Gemmatimonadaceae bacterium
TCCATCGCAGAGACACCCTGATGGGCCTGTTCTGGCCCGAGTCCCCTCAGGACCAAGCGCGCAATGCACTCAGCCAGGCGCTACACGTGCTGCGCACGGAGTTGGGTGAAGCAGCGATTCTCACCCGTGGCGAGGGTGAAGTCGCATTGAATGAGGACGTTCTGTCGGTCGACGTATGGGCGCTCGATGCTGCTGTGGCGGCTGGTGATCCGGAGAGTATCGTGTCGCTGTATCGCGGTCCGTTGCTGAACGGTCTTTCGGTCAAGGCGAGTGCCGAATTCGATCATTGGTTGGACTCGGCGCGGGACAGGTTAGCCAGAGTGCGCACCAACGCACTTCGGCGTCTGGCCGAGGGGGCCTCCGAACGAGGCGAGCGGCACGAGGCAGTGGTGTGGTGGCGTCGCCTGGTTGAATGCGATCCCTACAGTACCCACGTCACAATGTCCTTGATGCAAGCATTGGAGGCGGCGGGTGACAGGGCAGGAGCTTTGGAGCAGGCCGAACGCCACGCCGAGTTACTCCGCTCCGATCTTGCTGCAGAGCCGTCGCCTGACGTCGTGGCGTTTGCAGAGCGGCTACGCAAGGAGCCGGTGGGACGCGAGGGCGAACGTCGTGAGGACCGCGACCACTCCCCGAACAGCGTACAGGCAACCGTCTCCCCGACTCTGAATGGAATCCGATCTGCTCTCGCAGACCGGTATGCAATCGAGCGCGAGATCGGCAGCGGTGGGATGGCAACCGTCTACCTCGCGGAGGACCTGAAGCATCACCGCAGAGTGGCGGTGAAGGTACTTCGGACCGAAATAGCGGCAGCACTCGGTTCTGCGCGATTCCTACAGGAAATCGAGATCGCAGCACAACTTCACCACCCCCACATCCTTCCGTTGTACGATTCCGGAGACGCAGACGGTTACCTGTATTACGTGATGCCCTACGAGGAGGGGCAATCACTCCGCGAGAAGCTGGCGAGGGATGGCGAGCTACCTATCGACGAGGTTGTGCGGATCCTCCGTGATCTCGCCGATGCGTTGACGGACGCACACAAACACGGCGTAGTGCATCGCGACATCAAACCTGACAACGTGTTGTTGTCTGACCGTCACGCGTTTGTCACAGACTTCGGCGTTGCCAAAGCCGTGACCGAGGCGACAGGCCGTCAGAAGCTCACCACCGAAGGGGTATCTCTCGGTACACCCGCGTACATGGCACCGGAGCAGGCCGCTGCCGATCCCCATATCGATCACAGGGCAGACATCTACGCAGTCGGCGCAGTTGCCTATGAGCTGCTGACTGGTCGGCCGCCGTTCCTGGCCTCTTCCCCGCAAGAGATGCTCGCGGCGCACGTGACTGAGACTGTGGAGCCGGTAACGAAATACCGGAAATCAACGCCGCCTATTCTCGAACGCCTGGTTATGCGATGCCTCAAGAAGAAACCGGCCGATCGCTGGCAAACGACCGATGAGATGCTACGGCAGCTGGAGGCGCTGGCACCGCTGAGCGGCGTTGCGACGCCTTCCGACACGCAGCCAATGGCCGGGTCGAGTCGGAGGCGCTGGTTTGCTCCAGCCGTCATGGCGGCGATTGTCGCGGTGATTGGGATCGGTATGGTGGCCTCACGAGTGATATCGTCGCGCCCCATCACCATCTCTACATCCAACATCCGCGCGGTGACGAGCGAGCCGGGGGTGGAGTGGCAGCCGGCCCTATCGCCCGACGGCAGCGAGGTTGCTTTCGTGGCTCATCGCGGCGGGAGGCAATCCCTCGTCATTCGCAGTACGCTCATCACTGCCGGCGGCGGGGAGCTTTCTCCTTCAGAGCACCTCCAGAGCTCCCGGGACCAGGCTCCGATGTGGAGTTGGGACGGTGAGTTAGTGCGCTATCAGAGTTGTGCTGGCCTTCGGTGCACTTGGAAGATGGTACCTAGGTTAGGTGGCCCTGTCCGCTCCGTTGATCTGCCTGGGAACGCCGCGTCTTGTGCGTGGTCGCCCGACGGGTCTCGTGTCGCGTTCATTGCGTTGCCTGACAGCGTCCTCAGTTACTCGGTTCCCGACCACACCACTACATTGCTCGTCGTACCCGAGGTCACGCGGAATCTTTGCACGCCCGCGTGGTCGCCCGACGGCAGCTGGATAGCCTTTGTGGATGGTTACTGCCCCGCTGGAACACAGGGCTTCTACGAGGAGGTGTCATCCATCTGGATCGTGGGTGTCGATGGCGGTGAGCCTGCACGCGTCACCAGCGACGATCATGAGAACGTAAGTCCGGTCTGGCTCGACGACGATCACCTGCTGTTCGTGTCCACCCGCGACGGTCCTCGTGAGGTCTTTGTAGTCGAGGTGGGAGCCGGGAGACTTCGCGATGAGCCACGGAAGGTGCCGGGAGTGACTGACCCGCTCTCGATCTCATACTCCGTCGATGGGAAGAAGCTGGTGTATGCTAAGTCCACAGCGCGCCTGAACATCTGGTCTTATCCTCTCAGGTCAGGCTCGGTGTCGATCGCAGACGGTCACCCTGTTACCAGCTACAACGCAGTCATCGAGAACCACGACATCTCACGCGACGGCAAGTGGATCGTCTACGACTCGCACCTCCGGGGTAATCTGGACATCTACAGCAGG
>CAYTDU010000901.1:0-2616 GCA_964436395.1 uncultured Gemmatimonadaceae bacterium
GTCTGCCATTACTGTCTCCTGATATTAATTGTCTAGGAATATAACTAGACAATAAGTAGACAGCAACCGTCCCTGCCCTGTTGTCATCGTCGCAGTAGTCAAACCCGCCTGCATCCTCGCATGTCAATCCCGCGAGAATCCCAAGACCGGTGCCGATTGCTGTTCCCAACAACACACCCCTGCCGAACCTGCCCTTGCGTCCTCGGTACAGCTGGAGACTTGTGACAGACGTACTTGGACAACGAATCGTTGAGGTGCCGAAGGCCAGCACCAGCGTGTCACCCCTCAGGTCGCCAACTGTCCCTTGCCGCCCAAACACACCACACTCGGGAGCGATGATCCTTGCCTGCTGACCCTGCCAGGTCGGCGAAGGTAGGGCTCTGGCGTTGGGTTTGACTGTCAGCTTCTGAAATGCTCGATTGATCCTGGCGTAGTGGCCTCATGCCGACATCGTGCAAACAGGAGACAGCAATGCATCGAGCAGCGAGGTTCGTTGGCAGCCTCAGGGGCGCGGTTGCTCCACCGGAGCTCCTCTTTCGCCTTTCAATTGTCTCAGCGCCTGGAGAACCGAAGGGTTCTCCGGATTCAGCTCGAGTGACATCTCGAACGACTCTATGGCTCGTTCATTCTCTCCGGCCGCCAAGTATGTGCGTCCCAGGGCTTCATGCACGTCAGCTGCGTCGGGATACAGGGAAACATTGTACCGGTAGACCTCGATCGCCTCCGGGAGACTGTCTTGTCGCACTAGTGTTCGCGCACGCGATGCGACGGCGTCCTTGGAAGGCCGGCACTCGAAGCCGAACCGTTCGGTAAGTGCCCGATAGTGCTCAGCCAGTTCTTCGGCGCTGTTTCCGCCACGGTAGGCCCACCCCGCAAACAACCGCTCCAGGCCTCCCAGAATCGACTTCATCGGCGATGAGTTGTGCCGGTCGTCGGGAAGGAATTCGAAATCCCACTCGAGTCCCGGTGTATTAGACTCGCGGAGTATGCTCACAACAGCATCAGTTGGCCCTCTGATGTTATCGCCGTCACCGCCAGAGTACGTCATATAGAGAAAGTTCTTCGTGGATGTCCAGGAACCCAGTACCTCGCGGGCCCTTGCCACCTCCGACCTCCCATTCCAATACAATGCCGGGCTCGCGGCAATGTGCGCGTCGAAGAGACTTGGGTCATTGATAAACGAATGGACGGCAAAGAGGCCGCCCAGCGAGTGGCCTACTAGGATGTTGAACGGCTCCGTGCGAAAACGCTCGTCCATGAATGGAAACAGCTCGTCTCTCAGGAATGTGGTGAACTCGGCGGCACCACCGGACTGTGCGGTGGAGAACTCGCGCATCCTGTTCGTGCTGACGACGGCGGCGACGATCATTTTGGGCATCTTGTCTATCGCCGAGTAGAAATCCACCACGCCGACGGCGGGTAGAAAGAAGAAATAACCGTCCAGGAGGTATACGACGGGGTACCTCTGCCGCGACCGCGCGTAATCCTCCGGCAGATACACCAGCACCATCCTGTCTCCACCGTAGACCTCCGAGTGGAACGTGACCGTCTCACCTATGATGATCCTGCCGTCGTCCCCGAACCGGTCGCCCTGCAGGACCGCCGACTCCTGGGCTCCGGAAGCGAGATCGGGCGTGAACAAGAGGCCGAAGATCGCGAGCAAGAATATGGCGCATCTGCCTGCTGAGTTGCGGCGGGGCGTCACCATCCGGGCCGGACTGTACAAACGCATTGTGCGATCCTGGTTGTCGTTGTCGCCGTACCTACGAAGTCAGTACGGCAACGCGGCTCATGGAGTGACAACCGATCCTGATCGTGCGTTGAGGTGACCGCCCCCCTACATCCTCTTACACGCCGGCCCGGCTCCTCCGCTACTATGGCTGGTATTCTTCATGCTAGATGGGCGAGCGTCGCGCGGCTGTTACCTGGCGCTCATGACGGATGTCCTGAGCCAAATACACCGTCGCCATCCCACCGCTACTAAGTTCCCCCTCTATGGAAAGCTGGTCGAGGCCCTCTGCAACGAAACTCGGTCATTGCGCATCAAGTCAGTAGTCTTGGCAACTGACTCATCACATTCTGGCGATGTACTCCGTCTCGGAGGAGAATGGTATGACTCGACTCACGGTCATCGCCGTTGCAGGCGCAATGGTATTCGGCTCGTCACCGCTCCGCAGTCAGCAGATTCTTGATGGCCCACCGATCACCATTGGGCAGCGTATCGATTTCCCCTCGCGGCACCTCGAGCAAACGCGACAACTCTACATCAAGCTTCCGAGCAGCTACCTGGAGCAAGGCGACGCCGCCACGCGTTATCCGGTTCTCTATCTCCTCGATGGCGCCGACTACTTCGAGCCGTTCGCGGGGATCGTCGAGTACATGACGATGTATGAGATGATCCCTGAGCTCATCGTGGTCGGCGTTTCTCAAGGAGACCGGATGAGCGACCTAACATTCTCTCCATCCAACGAAGAGAACGGCGTATGGCCAACCAGCGGCGGCGCCGAGCCGTTACTGTATGGCGGAGAGCAGATGCTCCAGCACGGCGCGGACGCCGTCGACCACGGGCTTGGTGGCGGCCTTCAGTGGATTGGTGGGGACGGTTTCGGTGGGGCT
>CAYTDU010000902.1:0-1976 GCA_964436395.1 uncultured Gemmatimonadaceae bacterium
CTTTTTCGGGCACTTCCTACGCGACAAACCACGTAAGAAACCCTACCTCCTCTTGGGGATCTATTTACGCGCCGGCTCATTTCTCGGCATGGCTGTATTCACGATATGGCTTGCTCCAAAAGCACCTCTGATGCTGCTCGCGAGCCTTTTCGGATGGATCTTTGTCTTCTCGTTGAGCGGTGGATTTGCAGGTCTCAGCTATGCGGACTTGATCGCAAAGCTGGTCCCAAAGGGAAATCGTGGGCCGCTGTACGCTGGAAAGCAGTTCGTGAGTAGCGTGGCAATGCTATTGGGTGGTGTCCTGGTGGCCCGAATCTTCAGCCTGAAATCTCTCGTGTATCCCCTCAACTATACCCTGGTCCTTGCCATCGGATCAGCCGGGCTTTTTGTGGCGGCCATAGCGTTCTGGTTCATTCCGGAGAAGGCTGCGCCGGTGGACGAGGGCTCCAACGAGAGTTTCCGACGCTTCCTCGCGAGAGTACCCGCGATGCTTCGGAAGGACCGAGAGTTCCGCACCTTCATAGTGGTGAGCAACCTGGCAAGTTTCAGCCTGATGCTGCTCCCATTCTATATGATATACGCGAGGGACTCCCTAGGCATCGGCCAGGAATACATAGGCAGGTACCTGCTATTCCAGATGGCGGGGGCTATCGTCTCCAACCTCTATTGGGGCAGGTTGAGTAGTCGCAGAGGATCGAAGCAGGTTGTGCGGGAGTGCATACTGGTGGGAGGGTCGATTCCTGTCACAGCTTTGATCCTCCAGCATCTCGGGCCCGACGTATTCTCCTTCGTGTTTTTTCTCATCGGTTTGGTGACAAGCGGACGGAAGGTTGGATTCGAACAATACTTGTTGGACATAGCTCCGGAACAAGAGCGCACTCTTTATGTTGGCATCAACGGAACACTAAATTTCTCCCGGGTAATCCTGCCGGTCTTGTCCGGAGTCGTCATCGATCTGATCGGTTTTACTTTCACCTTTATCCTTACGGTAGTAATCATGCTTGTCGCATACGGCATGCTCGCAGGTGCACCTCCACACGGGAATATGAACACGGAGGCCGCAGGCCACGGGTGGCGGTTACCCTCGAGTGACCGATCATGATGTACACCCTCGTTTGGGCCTCGTTCACCCGCGCTTTGATGATAACGGCCTTCGTCAGCGTCATGATGATCACCGTGGAGTACCTCAGTGTGCTCACGCAGGGCACATTCCAAAGTGCCCTGAGCAGGAACCGTTGGGCACAGTATGCCGCTGCCGCACTATTGGGTGCACTCCCCGGATGCCTTGGGGCATTCACGATCGTGGCGCTCTATACCCACCGTGCCGTGTCTTTCGGAGCGGTCGTCGCCACGATGATCGCTACGAGCGGGGATGAGGCGTTCGTCTTGTTTGCGCTGATCCCGGCCAAGGCGTTATCGCTCACCGTGGGACTCGCTCTCATCGGATTCCTTGCGGGTCCAGTTGTTGATTTCTTTGCCAGGTCTCGCCGCGCCACCGAGCCGTGCCTCGACCTCCTGATCCACGATACAGATGACTGTCGTTGTTTCCCAGGCATGGAGGTGCTGAACCAGTGGCGTCACCCAGGCTGGGCGCGGATCGTGCTCACTGCGTCTATGCTCGCGTTTTTCGCCTTCGTGTCGGCCGGGCTCTTGGGACCGTCGGTGAGGACTTGGATCCGAGTGACACTGTTGGCCGTCAGCCTGTTCGGAGCGTTCGTGGTCGCCACTGTGCCCGATCATTTCCTCCACGATCACCTTTGGCGCCACGTTGTTGTGAAGCACGTGCCTCGTGTTTTCGCATGGACGTTTGGGGTGTTGCTCGCAGTCACCACACTGGGAGAACTAATCGACCTTGGCGCGTACGTTCAGAGCAACACATGGGGCGTGCTGATAGCGTCAGCCCTCATAGGGATTATTCCGGAATCGGGCCCTCACCTCGTCTTTGTCACCATGTATGCCGACCACCTGATTCCAAT
>CAYTDU010000902.1:1986-2614 GCA_964436395.1 uncultured Gemmatimonadaceae bacterium
TCCAATCAGCATCTTGGTTGCGAGTTCCATCGTACAGGATGGACATGGCATGCTCCCGCTACTGGCCGAGTCGCGAAGGGATTTTGTCTGGATCAAGATGGTCAACCTGGCGGTGGGGCTGGTTGTAGGAGGGTTATTGTTGATACTCGGATATTGACACGGCAGAGATGTCGTGCTTGCTCAAGCTCGAACCTGCATGGAGCATAGGTGTCTGCAACGTTTGCGATGCTGACCGCTAAAACAACTACGAGGCCGAAGTAAACCATGTGCCATAACAAACGAAATGAGACGACACCTTGACTCTTGCCATAGTCCTGCTGTGCGCAATCGTGGCCGTATTGGCGATGGATATCACGATCAAGAGGGTGTACAGCTACTCCAGAAAGCCGCATGAGATCACTCCTGAGGACTTCGGTATACCGTACGAGGAAGTCCATATTCCCACCGCGAACAACCGCCAGCTATACGGATGGTGGATCCCAGCGAACTGCGAATCTTCCCGCCCCGGTGCTACCCTTATTCTGGCTCACGGTTGGGGTAGAAACGTGGAACGGATGTTACCATATGTGCGGAACCTCCATCCGAAGGGTTACAACCTGCTAGCGTTCGACCTCCGTGGCCACGGTAG
>CAYTDU010000903.1:0-2613 GCA_964436395.1 uncultured Gemmatimonadaceae bacterium
GGCTGAACTGTGGATTCCACTCGCTCAAGATCCGAATCAACGCGCCGGCTCCTTCTGGCTGAACGGCATCGGCCGCTTGAAACACGGCGTGACGATGGAACAAGCACGGGAAGACCTCACCCGTATTCACAAGAACGCCATCGAACAGCGGCCTATGAACGAGGTCACCTCCCCGGTGGTTCTACCGGTCCTTCAGCGGATACTCGGTGACTACAGGCTCGGCACCACAGCCATGCTTGGCGCGGTTGGGCTCGTGTTGTTGATCGCGTGCATCAACATTGCCGGCATTATGCTGGCCCGGTCGCTCACTCGCGGGCGTGAGGTCGCAATTCGTCTTGCTCTAGGTGCTGGTCGCGGGAGAGTGGTGCAACAACACCTCACCGAGAGTCTGGTGCTGTCGGCTGTGGGGGCGACGCTGGGTACAGCGTTGGGACTCGGCGGCACGGCCGCTTTTCGAGCGATGGCGGTAAACGGACTGCCTGCATGGGTGCAGTTCGGCTTCGACGTCCGCGTTCTCGGTTTCGTAGTGGCATTGACGGTTGGGGCAGCAATTGTTTTCGGTATGGTGCCCGCACTGGGCGCCGCAAGATCAGACGCAGCTGGCACGCTGCAATCGACTACCACGCGAATCTCGACCACACGCGCTCGTACGCGGGCTCTCGATTTGCTTGTCGTTGGCGAGATTACGCTTTCGGTGATATTGCTCGTGGCCGCTGGATTGACTGTCCGGGATTTCCAGGCGCTCAAGAACGTCGACCCCGGCTTCGCACCGGAAAACGTACTCATGTACGAGGTTTCGCTCCCCGCAGTCTCATATCAGGATGAGAGGATGCGGTTGTCGTTCTTCGAGACGTACCTGGAGCGGATTCGTGCACTTCCTGGTGTGGAGTCGGCCGCAGGCATCGACTTCCCTCCTTTGCAGGGTCACAACGCCACCCACTTCGAGATTGAAGACGCACCGCCCGAAGATCCCGACGCACCCAGCCCAGCCACGTCGGTGCGTGTGGCGACGTCAGACTACATCGAGACAATGGGTATCACGCTCGTTGGCGGCAGATCGTTCGTCCCGGAAGACGGTCGAGACGAAGGTTCGAATGTTGCGATCATCAACGAGACGTTCGCACGGCGGTACTGGCCCGACGAGAATCCGCTCGGCAAGAGAATTCGCGCGGGCTCGCACGGGCAGTGGCAGACTATCATCGGCGTCACACGAGACGTGAAGGACTACGGCCTCGACACCGAAACGCTCCAAGGAGTGTATTGGCCGTTCCCCGGTCATGTCAGGTCGGCGTTGGCAGTGGTGCTCCGCACGACTGTACCTCCAGATGGCCTCGTCGGACCGGCACGGGATGTACTTCACGACATGGATCCTTCTTTACCCATGGCCAATGTGGCAACCATGGCGACGGTGTTGGACGAGTCGCTCTGGGTTCGTAAGGGAGCCTCGCGTATCTCAGCCGCATTCTCTTTGATCGCGTTATTGATGGCGGTAGGAGGCATATACGGCGTGGTCTCGTACAGAGTGAATCAGCGCACGAAGGAGATCGGCATTCAGATGGCGTTGGGCGCTCAGCCGGGTGAGGTGCTGGGCCAGGTACTGAAGCACGGTGCCTTGATCGTCGGCGCCGGCGTAGTGCTTGGAATTGCGGGGGCATACGGCGCCGGGAAGATATTGGCGAGCGTGTTGGTTGATGCAAATTCTCATGACCCGATCGTCTACGGAATCGTAGTCGGGATTCTGGTTGCAGCTACGGTGGCCGCCAACATGCTCCCTGCGAGACGAGCGGCTGCTGTGCAACCGGCAGAGGTACTCAGAGGAGATTGACTCAATAGGAGTTTCCATCGCCCCCTCGCAAGTATGCATGGCCGCAATTGGGGTGTCCGGGCGCTCCTCCGACCCGTTGGAGACCCCAGTTCGACAGCCGCGAGAAGCTGCGGCCGCCCGGGGCTTTCGGAGTATTACTAGGCCGAAGAGGTGCTCGCTGCCGACTTCCAGCGTCGTACCGAAATTATTCTAGCGCAGCCAGGACATCCCCCGGAGCGGGCCTTAGTGTTCTTTCCAACACTACAGCCCGCGAAGGGGGAGTGGCCTGGCGGAGCTACCACATGCGGAATCGTCACCCGGACAGGCCCGGTCCGGCGCTTCGACTACCGGCTATTGTTTGGTCGAGGCCATCGCCGGCGGATTCACCACGTCGAGGTGACTCAGAAGCACGAGTTCCCCGGTCGACGCGACGTCGGTATAGTCGTACTGGTCGAGGCCGTCGGGACCGACCACGATTGCCACCGGCGGAATGAGTATGACGTCGTAAGTCTCGTTGCCCGTTTCGAATGCGAGCAGGTCGATGTTCGCGGGGTCGGTCACGTCGTATACCTTGAGCCCGGCGACGCCGTCGCACACGAACAGTGTGGAGCCGTCGATCCCCAGACCGAAGGGTCCCTGCATCGCGTAGCTTTCGACCATCTGCGGATCCGTGAGGTCGGTAATGTCGAGGATGTCGAGCCGATTCACGCCTCCCCCGCAGAAGCTTCCCGCCCTCAGTGTCACGTAGGCATAGTCGCCTTGGGCCACCACGGGATCGCAGCTGGTGACGTGTGCAAACGCGGAGAGCT
>CAYTDU010000904.1:0-2611 GCA_964436395.1 uncultured Gemmatimonadaceae bacterium
TTGGGTGGCAAGATGTCGACCGGGATGAAGCAAAAGGTCTCGATCGCGCGGGCCATCATCCACAATCCACCTGTCATCATTCTGGACGAAGCGACCACCGGACTCGATGTATTGGTCGCCCGAGCAATGATCGATTCGGTTGCCGAGCTGCGAGACCAGGGAAAGACAATCATTTACTCCACGCACATCATGCGTGAAGCGGAGCGGCTTTGCGATCGCGTAGCGATCGTTCACCACGGCCGCGTGCTGGACCAGGGAACGCTGGAAGAGATGCGAACCAAGCACGGACAGCATGACCTTGAGGACATTTTCTTCGACTTGATTTCGACACAGCCATCGAAAGATCGAGTGACCGAGCCTACCGTTTAAACATAAAACAACGAAAGATGTCGCCTTAATACCGGCGACACTAATTGCGTCGACACCGGACAGAACACATCGCCCATCATGAGCTGGCCTAACATACGTCTGATTTTCTTTCGCGAGATGCGTGATCAGCTGCGAGATCGTCGCACGCTGTTCATGATCGCGGTGCTGCCGATCCTGTTCTATCCGCTGCTGGGGGTCTGCTTCTTTCAGATTGCCCAGTTCATGAAGGATCAAGAAAGCCGTGTTCTGGTCGTCGGCGAGGCAAACGTCAAGGAGATCCCCGGGTTGTTCGATGGGGACACGTTTTCCGCCCAACTGACAGAAGCCCAGGTCCACGTAACATTTGTGCTGCTCGACGACATCCCGCTCTACGCCAGGAACAAACAGGCGTTTCAACAACCCGATGGTCCCCCGCCCAAACTCGCAAAAAAACTTGAGGACGAGCTGCGGCGGACAATGACCGACGAAAAATGCCACGCGGTCCTCTACTATCCGCCAGGGGTCGCAACCCGCATCGCCCAGTACCCCGAGCGAGTCAAGGAGCACGCCAAGGCTGACGACCCGACCCAGGAAGCGCCCTCCCTGGAGACTCCCATCGTGATCGGCCACAACCGGACCGAAGAGGCTGCGGTCACGGTCGTGCGGCTCCGCGATGTGACCAAGAATCACAACCAACGGACTCGTGAGAAGGCGGCGGCGAGGATTGACGCCAGAGATCTGGCCGTCGGCAAAGAACCGCAAACACTGCTGGGTGCCGGTTACAAGAAGCGAATCAACGCCTCGCTGTGGTCGAAGGTCCTGCCGTTCGTGCTCATGATCTGGGCGGTAACCGGAGCGTTCTACCCGGCCGTCGATCTCTGTGCCGGCGAGAAAGAACGAGGCACCCTCGAGACATTGCTGAGCAGTCCCGCCCAACGTAGCGAGATCGTAATGGGCAAACTGTTCACAGTCACGATCTTTAGTATCGCGACCGCGATGCTGAACCTGCTGGTCATGTTTGGCACCGGCGCCATCGTGCTCACTAAGATCCCTGACCTCGCCAAGATGGCGAACGTTGGTCCGCCCCCGCTCGATGCCCTTGGTTGGTCGATCCTGGTGATCATACCAGTTGCCATCCTCGTTAGCGCTGTCTGCCTGGCCCTGGCTGCTTTGGCTAAAAGCACGAAAGAAGGCCAGCACTACCTGGCCCCCGTGATGCTGGTCGCGCTGCCGCTGACGCTGCTTCCCATGGCCCCCCAGGTTGAGCTTAATTTCCCATTCAGCCTAGTCCCCATCTCCGGCATCGTGCTGTTGATGCGATCTCTGATGGAGGGCACCATCGTGGAGCTCTGGCCCTACGCGATCAATGTTGTCGTGGTCACCTTCTTCTGCTGCTGGTGGAGCGTGCGTTGGGCGGTCGAGCAATTCAATAGCGAGGCGGTACTTTTCCGCGAAGGTGAGCGTTGGACGTTCGGTGGCTGGATCCACCAACTCGCTCGCGATCGCCAACCGACGCCCACCGTCGCCCAAGCCCTGCTCTGCGGGCTGGTGATTTTGATTGTGAAGTTCTTCCTGACGGTGGCGTTGGCCGACTCTGCCGCGAACCTGACAACCTTCCAGGATCTCTTCAAGCAAGCCTTCATTTCGATCGTCGTCATGGTCGGTGTTCCCGCCTTGATGATGACGCTCATTCTCACTCGCCACCCACGCCGCACGTTGTTGCTCGAAGAAGCGCCGCGTCTGCTGCTGACCATCCCGGTTGCCATTGTATTGGCTCTGGCTGTATTGCCACTGGCCCATTTGCTGCAGATCGGCATCACGACGGTCTTCCCACTGTCGGAACAGATGGAGGAGCAGCTCAAGAAGATCCCCGATCTACTCAAGATGGCTCCCAATATTTGGATTGCCCTGATTCCGATCGCGTTGCTTCCTGCGGTTGTCGAAGAGTTTGCCTTCCGCGGTTTCATTCTTTCTGGTTTTCGCCACACCGGGCGAAAATGGCGAGCCATCGTCTTGACTAGCATCTTCTTTGCTCTGGCCCACAGCATCATGCAGCAAGAAATTAACGCCCTGATTCTTGGCTTGCTCCTTGGTTACATGGCGATCCAGACAGGCAGTATTTGGCCCTGCATCCTGTTCCACCTTGTCTACAATTCGAGCTCCGTTCTGCTGCTCCCAGATTACAGCGAGTTCGTTTCGACTCGTCCCATCATCTGGGCACTTTTCGTCGCCGGCAGTGTTGCTGTGACTTGTCTGCTGCTCT
>CAYTDU010000905.1:0-2603 GCA_964436395.1 uncultured Gemmatimonadaceae bacterium
AAGAGTTCATACTGGGGTGCCCGCTTTGAACTTCTTCGGACGCAAGAAACAGCGAACGCGAATCTCGGTTTTCGGAAAGACCGATGTCGGCTGTACTCGCGATCACAACGAGGATTGTTTTCTCGTTGCTGACTTGACCGCGAAAAAGGCATCACTTCTTCCGGAAGTCCGTGAACACGAGGTGGGACGTAAAGGTTCTTTATTGATTGTCGCCGATGGAATGGGCGGCGCGGCTGCCGGGGAGGTCGCGAGTGAGATGGGTACCGAGACCGTCTTCGAACACCTCCTCGCAACCTGGCTAGTAGACGAAGAAGACACGCCTCAGCAGTTTGCATTCCGATTGCGTGAGTCGGTCGAGGAGGCCAATCGGAAGATTCATGCGCACGCGAAAGCAAACCCAGAGATGCGGGGAATGGGTACGACGATGACGGCTGCAGGTGTGCTCGGCGACCGTATCTACGTAACTCAAGTTGGAGATTCGAGAGCATACTTAGTCCGTGAGGGAGAAGCGACACAGATTACGAAAGACCAGTCGCTGATGCAGCGACTTGTCGACGCAGGTGAACTTACAGAGGAAGAAGCGGAACGCAGCGAGAGAAAGAACATCATCCTCCAAGCGCTGGGTCCCGACGCCCGCATACGCGTCGATCTGACTCACCAAGCAATCTGTCAGGGTGATGCGGTGCTTCTCTGCTCGGACGGGCTTTCAGGGCTTGTGAACAAGGACGAGATTGCCAAAGCCGTCTCGCAGGACAAAGATCTAGTGCAAGTGTCCGCAGATCTCATAGCGCTTGCCAACGAACGAGGTGGCCCAGACAATATCACGGTGGTGGTGGCGAGATTCAGCGGCAACGGTTTGGCCGAACCGGGCGATGGAGAAGAGGTCGGACACGAGGTCTACCCGCTAACCGATACCGAATCCACAACCGAGCCAGTCCCGGTATACAAAGGCAGCGATCCGCCCAAGCCACAGGGATCAGCCATGATAGCTGCCGGCGCGGCTGCTGCTGCCATAGTTGCTGCCGCTCTCGTTCTGGCTGTGCTCTGAGCAGTCTAAGGTGAAAGCTCAGATCCACGTTCTGACGGGAGGCCTGGCAGGGCAGGTTTCCGTCCATTCCCAGTCGCCCATCGAGATCGGCAGGCATCCGTCATCCCATTTGCGGTTCGATCCGGATCGCGAATTGGACGTTTCGGGCCGTCACGCCATCATCACTCTCAAGGACAACCGGTGGGTGATTCAGGATCGCGGCAGCATGAACGGGACGCTTGTGAATGGCCATCCAATCACCTCTGAAACGGCATTGGGAGATACCGATCAGATACGGTTCGGACCGAACGGGCCTCTCGTAGAGTTCCGCCTCGTCGGAGATGGTACTCCGGACGGAATTTGGGAGCCAGCGAAAGTCCAGGCATCCGAGGAGCCTCAACGAACGGCTCCCAGACCGACAGGTGCGTCACCCGCCGGTAGGCCTACTGCCGACAGCCCAAAACCGCCAACAACTGCGGCAAAAGCCGGCAACACAGAGCAGAGGGTGCGTATCGAAGTAGGACGTCAGACACGGCGGTTGCGGGCTATGACCGTAGTGCTGTTCGTGGTTCTGATTGCGGTCGCAGCAGCTTTCTTCTATCAGAATCACCGACAGCGTCGCGAGCGCGAGGTTGAAATCGCGGCCCTCCAGGCTCGCACCGACAGCATATTGCAGGCTGCCGCAGATGCAATAAACACACTCGAAGGAGAGATCGAGGGATTAGGTGCTGCTCTCAGGCAATCGCAGGCGGATGTCGGCCGATTGAGAAGTAGCCTAGCGGCGGCGCAGGCTGCTGGAAGCGAAGAGGAAATTGCAGAAGTCAGGCGTCAGCTGACAGATGCAACGCAAGCCCTCCTAACACTCGAGGCAGCGGCAGGTGTCGACTACCAGGCAATCGTCGACACGAACCAACGCGCGGTCGCAATGATCTGGGCAGACCTCGGGGGCGGCAACATACAGATCGGCACGGCATTCGCCGTTCGTTCGGACGGAACGATGTTGACATGCCGCCACGTTGTGGCAGGTGAAGACGGCTCCGCCAGGCCGCTGAGACTCGCGATCCAGTTCGCTGACTCCTATCAAGTATTTCCAGCTCAACTGCGTGCCGTATCTAACGAAGCTGACCTCGCAATCGTGAAGGTGAATATCCGCGGAGGCGTTCCGACAGTACAAGGACTGAACGAAAGACCGGACACGCTTGGAGTGGGAATTCCCGTGGCGGCGATTGGCTTTCCCATGGGCACTGACCTTCCGATGTCCGAAACTGGTCGCTCGAGGACCATTGCGAGAACGACATTCACCGCAGGAACAGTATCGAAGGTTCTACCCGACCTCATACAACTGGACAGCTATGGGACTCGTGGTGCCAGTGGAAGCCCAATATTCGACCGATCGGGGAGGGTGGTGAGTATCCTCTACGGAGGCGAGCCAGGATCAGAGGGACGGATCGTGTTAAGCGTGCCAAGTACGTACGCGCTCAGTCTGCTCGAATCTCAGCGTTAACGCGCCAAGACGGGCATCTAACCCTGATCCGAAAATAGATATTGGTGGGGTGATGCATCAGAGGGGCCTTTT
>CAYTDU010000906.1:0-2600 GCA_964436395.1 uncultured Gemmatimonadaceae bacterium
TGATCCTGGGCCATCTCACACGCCTTTGCCAGGCCGGCCATGTAAGGGACATTTTCCGTTCCGGCCCTTCGGCCTCCCTCCTGGTGCCCGCCCAACAGCAGTGGTCGGCAGGGAGTACCCTTTCTCATAAAGAGCGCACCGACGCCCTTTGGTGCGTGCATCTTGTGCCCTGAGAACGACAGCAGATCCACGTGCTTGAAGTTTCCCTGCAGGTCTATGGGAAGCTTGCCAACGGATTGAGTTGCATCGGTGTGGAAGACGATGTCCTCCTGCGTTTCCTTGACCAGCCGCGACAGGTTCTCGATTGGGAATACGACGCCTGTCTCGTTGTTGGCGTGCATGATGGTCACGAGCAGAGTGTCGGGCCTGAGCGCACGAACGAAATTCGCTATGTCGAGGTTGCCGCTCGAATCCACCGGCAGGAATGTCACTTCGTAGCCAGAGCGGGCCATATCCTTGCACACATCGAGTACGGCAGGATGTTCGACCGCCGTCGTAATGATGTGCTTCTTGTTCGGATTCGCCTTCGCCACTCCAAAAATCGCTGTGTTGTTGCTTTCGCTCGCGCATGACGTGAACAGGATCTGTTTTGGGTTGCCGCCGTGGAGAAGCTTCGAAACTGTCTTCCGCGCGTCCTCGATCGTGTCGTGGGCCTTGCGGCTCGCCTCATACATCGAGCTCGGATTGAAGTATTCCGCCGTGAGGAACGGTATCATCGCCTCGTACACCTCCGGAGCAACCGGAGTAGTGGCGTTGTTATCGACGTAGACTGTCTTCATCGTTTCCATGAGTTCCACTTGTTCGCGATCGCCGCTATACGGCGATCGCCCTGATCCGGTTATCCACCTGGGTCTTCAAGTTCAGCTCAACCATCGATCGAAGGGTTGCCTCAGCGCCAACGCAACTCGCGCACGCGCCCCTGAGCTTCACGTAGACCAGGTAGTCCTTGATATCAACTAGTTCTACGTCACCGCCATCGGCCTGCAACATCGGGCGTACGTATTGGTCGAGGACCTTCTCGACCGCTTTCCCGAACTGGTACGGCGATGCAGGAGCATCGTCAGACGCGGAAGCAGTGGTTGCGGGCTCGGCGGATGCCGCAGCGACCTCTTTAGAACCCCATACCTCATTCAGGATATCCTGCAACCCGCCAGGTGTGTGATGGCAGGTGGTGCAGCCGCCGCCAGCTTTGAGTGCATCGGTGATCTCAGGTATCGTTTTGAGCCCAAGCTCCTCGATCTTTCGCCTCAGATATGGTTCGGTTATCGAAAAGCACTCGCAGACTATGCGTCCGTCCTGCTCTTCCACCGCGGGAAGCTCGACACCCAACTCGGAGAGGTTCACGCCTCTTCGTTTGGCCCAGTCGAAGACAGCCGCCTCGAGCGCTTCGGCGCCCATGACCGAACAGTGGATCTTCTGCTGGGGAAGTCCTTCGAGGTATTTGACGATATCCTTGTTCGTGATCTTCAAGGCATCGATCGGCGTGTATCTGCCTTGCTCGATGAGCGAACACAGCGCTTCAGAGGACGCGATAGCCGACGTACAGCCAAAGGTCAAGTACTTCGCTTCGGTGATCACATCTTTCGTGGGATCCGTCTCGTCTTTTTCGACGCGAAATGTGAAACGCATAGCGTCACCACATGCGAGCGAACCATGTTCTCCCATGCCATCCGGTTCTTCGATCTCCCCTAAGTGGGTACCCGGCTTGCCATGGATCGCGTCCATGAACAGCTCTTTAGTTTTCGCACTGTATTCCCAAGGCATCTACCTACTCCTGGATATGTTTGTACCCAACGGTGTTTGACTAACGTGTGTCTGTTGTACCACTGTCCTCGTCACCATTGGAATCGACTGTCAATTTCTGCTAGAACCACTAAATCTAGCTTCTAATCACGCTTTGCAAGTAACTGCCGCAACTCTTCATGGTCGGTGACGGGTTGCAGGCAAGCGTATCCCCGACACACATACGCCGTAGTCGCGCTATCCCTCATAGACTTTCCTTCAACCAACGACGCCGCGATTACGGACTGCGTAGAGCTGCGTCCGCTCGGCTCTGTCAAGGCAACTGTCTCGTCGGGGGCAAACCTTTCCCGTATGACGCTCAATAGGGCCTCAGTCCCCGAACTACCTCCCTGACCCACCAATACGACTTCGGAGGACGGAGCGAGGTGGAAATCGACCGCCAGCAGCAGCTGGGTGAACGCTTCAGGATGTGTCGACATCTGTTGTTGCACGTTGTCGAAGATCTCAACTGCCTTTTTCTCGAAGTCTTTTTCGTCCAGGTAACGGGAGAGTCGCAACAACACGAGGGCGGCTGTAGAGTTCCCGGCCGGCACAGCGCCGTCGTGAAACGGTTTCGTGCGGACCAAGAGGTGGTCATGCGCTTCCGACGTGAAGAAGAACCCACCCTCATCTGCATCGTAGAAGTCGGCAATCAAACTTTCGGTCAGTCGAAGCGCTAACGTCAACCAGCGATCGTCAAGAGTTGCCTGGTATAGATCGATGAAGGAATTCGCCAACTCTGCATAGTCGTCGAGGAATCCGGGCACGTTTTCCGTACCCAACTCGTCTTTGCCGAGATTCCGAGAGAACATGTGCTG
>CAYTDU010000907.1:0-2597 GCA_964436395.1 uncultured Gemmatimonadaceae bacterium
CCCTGTTGTGCGCGACGGTGAGATAGTGATGCGGCCGATGATGTACGTGGCATTGACGTACGACCATCGCGTCGTGGACGGGCGCGAGGCTGTCACATTCCTGAAGAGAATCAAGACCTGCGTCGAGCAACCGGCGCGCATCCTGTTGGAGGTTTAGAGAATGCCCGAAGCGAGCCATGACCTGGTGGTGATAGGTGGAGGACCCGGCGGTTATGTGGCCGCTCTGCGGGCTGCGCAACTGGGTCTGGACACCGCACTCATCGATAAACGCGAGGCTTTCGGCGGGACCTGCCTAAACGTGGGCTGCATACCTAGCAAGGCTCTACTCGAATCGAGTCACCAGTATGCTCACGCTATTTCCGGTTTGTCCGACCACGGAGTAAAGACCGAAAAGATCAATCTAGATCTCGCCGTGATGATGAGACGAAAGAAGAGAATCGTCACTCGGATCACGAAAGGTGTTGCGGCCCTGCTCTGGAAGGCGAAGGTGAAGACATACACCGGCGTCGGCCAGTTCACCAAGTCCGATCATGTGACTGTCACAGGCAAGAAGGAAACGCACGAGCTGACCGCAAAGCACTTCATCATTGCGACCGGCAGTGTCTCGTCTACGATTCCCGGAGTCGAGCCCGACGGTGATCGTATAGGCACCAGCACCGAGGCTCTCGCATACGACGAGGTGCCGAAACACCTGGTAGTCATCGGCGCGGGAGCGATAGGGTTGGAGCTTGGTTCGGTCTGGAGCCGCCTGGGAGCCAAAGTGACGGTACTAGAGTTTCTCGATAGAATTCTCCCGGGAATGGATCTAGAAACAGCAAAGGCCGCACAAAAGGCTCTTCAATCGCAAGGCCTCGAAATCGAATTGGGCGTGCGAGTGACCGGGGTCAACAAAACGAAGACAGGATGCACGGTTAAGGCGGAAGATCGGCCTAGTCTGCGGTGCAGCCACGTGCTCGTTGCGGTCGGTCGCAAGCCGAACACTGAGGGTCTGGGGCTCGCCGCGGCTGGCGTCGAACTCGACGAGCAAGGTCGAATCGGCGTCGACGAGCACTTCGCCACGAGTGTCTCCGGCATCTACGCAATCGGTGATGTCGTCAGGGGACCCATGCTAGCCCACAAGGCTTCTGACGAGGGTGTCGCGTGTGTGGAGCGCATCGTGACCGGCTACGGTCATGTGAACTATGACGCGATACCGAGCATAGTATACACCTCGCCGGAGGTAGCTGGACTGGGCAAGACCGAAGAGGAGTTGCAGGAGGCGGAGGTACCCTATCGCAAAGGAGCATTCCCGTTCCTAGCGAACGGTCGTGCTCAGGCCATCGGCGACACGACAGGGCAAGTCAAGATCCTCGCACACCAGGATACGGATCGTATACTCGGTGTCCACATTATCGGCCCACAGGCGGGTGACCTGATAGCGGAGGCGGCGGTGGCCGTAGAGTTTGGTGCCAGCGCGGAGGACCTGGCGCGCGCATGCCATGCGCACCCGACTTTGGCCGAGTCAGTGAAGGAGGCCGCACTGGCGGTGGATAAACGCGCGTTGCATATCTGAAGCTGGCGCCCGAACCGAGGACTGCCGTCCTGTCTTACGTTGCGACTCCGCGGAGGGACACGTGAAAGGCCAGGCAAAGTCCGGCTTCTTGAAGCGAAGGCTGGAGAGTATCGTCCGCCTGTGGGGTGGTATGGCGGACGACGAATACGACAGGGAGACCGCAAAACTCCGGCCGTATCTCCCACCTGAGGACCGGCCCGCATTACTCGAGAAGATGCGACAGTGTCTGGACCCCGGTGGGGGCGAGATACTCGCCCGAGCACAAGCCGCCGCTCTTGGACACACCTACATGGCCCTCAACAGCGAAGGGCGCGCGCAGTTTCTGCGCATCTTAGCTCGCGAGTTTGACATTCGGCACGCTGACGTGACCGAGGCTCTAGAGCGATGGTCGAATGCCGACTCACCAGAATCGAGGAGACACGCTCGCCTCGCGGTGAAGCGTGCAATCGAAAGCCCCAGGTCGCGAATCTTGACCAGGTTCAACGCACTTCCACAGGGCGTGAAGTTTTTGGTCGACATGCGAAGCGACCTCTTGCCACTCATCTCGGACGACGCCGATCTCGCCTCCCTCGACGACGATATTCGAGATCTCCTGACGACCTGGTTCGACGTGGATTTTCTGGAACTGCGCCGCATTTCATGGGACACTGCAACCGGTGCTCTGCTCGAAAAGTTCATGGCCTACGAGGCAGTCCATCCGGTAGAGAGTTGGGAGGACTTGAAGGACCGGCTGGACTACGACCGCAGGTATTTTGCCTTCTTTCATCCACGGATGAGAGACGAGCCTCTAATCTTCCTCGAGGTGGCACTGGTCAGAAACCTCGCGGCCAGCATTCAAGATCTGCTGGACCCGAATGCTCCGACCACGGAACCGGATAACGCCGACACCGCCATATTCTATTCGATCTCGAACGCGCAACGCGGTCTAGTTGGAGTGAGTTTCGGCGGATTCCTCATCAAGCGAGTGGTGGATGCTCTAGCTACGGAGTTCCCCAAGCTCAAGACATACGCCACTCTCTCGCCATTGCCAGGCTACATCCCGTGG
>CAYTDU010000908.1:0-2597 GCA_964436395.1 uncultured Gemmatimonadaceae bacterium
TGGTCGATGAAGCGCGATAACCTTCGGCGAAACTGATAATCAGGTCGGGCGACTCCGATGCATAGTCTCCCGCATAGACCTCTGAGCGGCGCTTGACATTGCGTACGGGAACGCTCCCGGTCTTAGTATCACACAGTCGTGTGAGTCCAGCTACTATTGCCGCCTGAACATCTTCCGCGGACCCCTGCGATACAATGCCTGCACTTTCGCGGCCCTCGAGATTCAGGTAGATACCCGCGAATCCCAACGAATACGCTTTGGTTCGCCCCCAGTCGACGTTTTGCAGCATATCTCCGGCACCTTCGCCCGGATCTACACCGTGCTTGAGCGCGAGGAATCCATTGTCGAGCAACCATGTGTTCACGTGGAACTCGCGTCTGTAAGTTCCAAAGCCGTGGTCGCTCAACGCCATAACCACAGTCTCGTCGTCGGCGTACTGTAGAGCCCTGCCCACGACCTCATCGCAACGCCTGTAGTGGTCTTCGATCACGCCGACCCACTCGTTGCCCTCAGCCGCTGAGTTGGCAGGGTGATCCGGCTCCAAGAATCGCCAGAACATGTGCTGCACCCGGTCGGGCGTATCATACAGGCAGTAGAAGAACCCGTCTTTCAACCGCTCTAGCTCATAGACCATCATCGATTCACGCTCGTTCAACACGCCTTCGCATTGAGCGAGGAATGCTGCTTCATCGATGCGGCCATTGTTGAGTCCTGTATGCTCTTCAACCATACCGGTTGTGTAAAAGGTTCCTAGCTCACCGGCCAATTCGCCCGCATAGTCCCATGGAGAACTGATTGGGAAAACAGGTGATTTGGGATCGAAGTTCACCGGCGACGCGTACAGCTCGACTCGGGTATCGACGGTCACCAAATAGAAGCGGACCATACCCACTACAGACTGTAACCTGCTGAGCTTGAACTTCACCCTGAGCCAATCACTCCATTGCCCCACGTGCACTTCCAGCACATTGGGTTCGCCGTGCGAGGTGATTGTGACCGTTTTGTTGAAACGGTCGACTCTCAATTTGACTGGGTAAGTGACGTCCTTCCCGCTCTTGGCATCGCGAGGACCAATTAGAAAGGTTTCTCCATTCCCGTTGGGATCGAAAGAAACCGGCACGACGAACTCGCTATCATCTCCCTTGGCTTCACGGTCCGACGTATAGAAAGTCGGTGTTCCGAAGCTGCCCCTCACATCCGGCACACCCATGCCCGACAGCATACGGCCTTTGACATTGTCGGGCGGATAGGTACACGGAAAGCGAATCACTGACGAGGGGATTCCCGCGCCTGCTAGCTGCTGCCAGAACGGAATTCCACGTCTCAGGTTTTCCACCTTCGGGGGGAGGAATGAACTCTTCTGGACGTAGCGGTTGAGAGCGACCTCGGGTAAATACGTCGTTGGATCGCGCCGTATGAAGTCAAAAATCCCATGGCCGCCCGGATTGGTCCCGGTGGCAAACGTAGACCAGGCCACTGGAGTTTGCGCGGGATAGGTGGTTGAAATTCTCGAGTATCCACCTGACTCCGCCAGCGATTTCAGATGCGGCAGATCACCGGCGGCGAGCAGTGACTCGACGATCTTTGGTTCCAACCCATCTAGACCGACTACAATAACCTTGCGTGTACGGCTCATATGCACGGTAAGGTTACCAACGGATCGTTTCAGGGCGAAAGGGGGGTGCTACCGTTTCAATCAGTTCCGGTGCCGGGCATGGGGCTGGTCCAAAGGAGTCGCATGGCGTCGGCATATGGAAGTATGGTTGCCGAACCGTCAGCTGGGTGACGCAGTAGTACACCAACCCTCCGGCTGGGATAACGCGCAATCAGCCTGGCGTTCTCGGTGGGGCCCAAGTCGCGGACGTACATCGCGCCGGTGCCGGGAATACCAGGCAGGTCTCCCTGCCAGACCAACGGCATGAGTGGAATGCCACCAACTCGGTCGGAGTTGGCCTGAGTCAGGCAGGGCTCGCTCAGTTGTTCGTCGGATCGTGCGCGGACAGTCGCTCCACTGGGAAGCGTGGTTGGCACAGACCCATCGGTGATGCCGGGTGTGAAGCTCACAACTAGAGAGTCTGCGGTCGGGTCCGGGAGCTTCTGTGCAACATACGCATCCGCAAACTGATGCATCGAGCAGCTCGAGTTGAGCGACAAAGCGATTGTTACTGAATCGCCACGCATTCCCGCAGCAAGAAGCCTCGCAACGGTCCGCCCATCCCACGGACCGTGCACGAACACCAGTGTCGGCGTGTTGGGCCTGGGCGGTGACGGCGCCGGAGCGAATGTACGAGCATAGTCTCGGAGGTCATGAGGCCAGAAGTATCCGGCGCCGAGCAACAACGAGAACATCAAAGTTGCAACGATGAACATGCGTGGTGAGAATCGTTCCGTGAAAACGGTCTTACCTGTAGGTATCAATCGAATCAGGCCGATCCCAGCTACCGACGCCAGCAAACACCACGCCGGCGCTGCCTCACTTAACATCCTGGGCCCGAGAAGAAGGTCGTGGTGCCAATAGGCCGCATATGGAACTACCAGGCAAAGTGCCCAGGCGAAAACCACCCTGGCGCCGCTCGAAAGAGAACCCGCAAGTGCCA
>CAYTDU010000909.1:0-2595 GCA_964436395.1 uncultured Gemmatimonadaceae bacterium
GTGATGGGGAGACCGCGGGTGAGATGATTCCAGGTTTGTGATTCGTGAATTGTGGCTTGTGATTGCTCACTGAACGGCTAGATCGCGCATTGAGTCCAACCTCACCGCCAATCTGAAATCTCAAATCAGTAATCTCAAATCACCAATCGCAGTTTCTTCCATCCTGTGGTACGTTCAACGGCAGGGAATCTCATGGGAGCAGACAATGGGCTACCGCAGACTAGTAGACCGTGACGGAGAGGCATGGGACGTCAAAGACGAGAACGATTCGGTATGGCGGTTCGAACCTGTGGGAGGAAACCCGTCAACAGCAGTCGACGCCCAAGCGCCTGGATATCAGAAAGACCCGTTTGAGTTGAGCCAGGAAGAATTGCAGAGGATGCTGGACGAGGCACAACGCCAGTCTGGCGTCAAAGGAGAAACTTGGCAACGGCCGAAGAAGAAGTCGCCGTTCATAGATGATTGAAGCAGGCTCGCCCCTTGAAACTTCCTGGCATCTCCTGCAGCGTACATCATCGTTGATCCCATCCAGATCCAACCCCCGCCGAGGGTTACAATCATGCGTTCATTCGCTCGTTCCTTCATTTCCGTTCTCTTTGTTCTCGCCTTGGTTTTGGCGCTCACAGCTCAGAATACTGCCGGACAGCAAGAGGGCACACTTGGCTTCTACCGTTACCCGGCCTTGCACGGAGACACGATCGTGTTCGCTGCCGAGGGGGACCTGTGGAAGGTTTCCGCGAATGGGGGAGTTGCCCGCCGCCTGACTACGCACCACTCCGAGGAGACCGATCCGGTGATTTCTCCAGACGGACGAACTCTTGCGTTCACAGCACGTTACGAGGGCCCGGCAGAGTTGTATACGATGCCTCTATCTGGAGGGGTTCCCGTGCGTCGTACTTATGAAGCAGATGTTTCGATAGCGACCACATGGACTCCTGACGGGCAGCTGGTGTACATGACCAACCGATATTCACCTCGGCCGCTCGAAGGACTGGTGAAGCTGGATTTGGAGAACGACACACGCACACTCGTTCCTCTGATGCCTGCAAGTGAAGGAGCGTACGACGGGACGGGAACCACACTCTACTTCGCTCGCCCGGTGTTCCACAACAATGTGACCAAGCGTTATGTGGGTGGTACTGCAAGGGATGTATGGAAATTCGAGGATGGTGCCGAAGAAGCTGTTGAACTCACTGGAGATTATGAGGGCGAAAGCCACTCACCGATGTGGTGGAATGGTCGCGTGTACTTCGTAACTGACCGAGACGGCACAATGAACATCTGGTCGATGGACGAGAGCGGCGGGGACGTCCGCCAACACACTCAGCATAGTGGGTGGGACGTAAAAGACCCGTCGCTGTCGATGGGGCGGATTGCCTATCATCTCGCGGCCGATATATGGATCTACGACATTTTGGCAGACACGAGCACCATGGTCCCAATAACTCTTGCGTCGGATTTCGATCAGCTGCGCGAGAAATGGGTTACCAACCCGATGCAGTACCTCACGTCGGCGCACATTCACCCCAAGGGTAAGAGTGTCGTTTTGACTTCGCGCGGTCGCGTCTTCATCGCCCCTGCCGGCGACGGACGACTAGTACGGGCCTCTTGTAAGGACAGTGTGCGGTTCCGCGATGTGGTGTTCATGCCCGATGGCGAGACGCTGGTCGGGCTCTCCGACGAGACGGGCGAACTCGAGTTCACCAAGATCCCGGCGAACGGAGTGGGCAACGATCGGCGGATAACGAACAACGGTGAAGTCTTGCGCTATCAGGGCACGCCGTCACCCGACGGGCGATGGATTGCATACGATGACCACCACAGGGACCTGTGGGTGATGAACGCCGAGACCGGCGAGGAACGTCTCATATCCGAGAACAGAGAAGGCATCGGTGACATGGCGTGGTCGCCTGACAGCCGTTGGCTCGCATTCACTATGACTGCACTCAACACTTTCCGTCAGATCAAGATCTACAATGTTGAGACGCAGACGACGACTCAGCTCACCGGCGATCGCGTCAACAGCTCCGATGCAGCATGGGACCCGGAAGGGGAGTTCATATACTTCTTGTCCGATCGCAACCTCCGGTCGCTCGTCGGAAGCCCTTGGGGCACTCGTCAACCGGAGCCCTACTTCGACAAGCCGATCGAGATCTTCCACGTAGCTCTCCGGAAGGGTCTTCGCTCGCCGTTCAGGCCGGATGACGAACTTGCGACTGCTGGAGATGATGCGGACGACAATGGTCGAGGCAGCAATGGTGATACCGAGAACGATGGAGAGGTAGAGCCGATCCAGATCGACTTGGATGGATTGGAGCGCCGAGCCAAACTCGTTCCCATTCCATCAGGCAACTATAGCTCGCTTGATGTGAACGAAGGCGCGTTGTTTTTCCGCTCGAGAGGTTCGGGGCGGGGCGCCGACACTCACCTGATGGCCCTCGAGATAGACAACGAGGACGTTGAAGCAGAGACGGTCGTCGAGGATATCGGTTACTACGAAATGTCACTGGACGGCAAGAAGCTGCTCGTCCGCAAGGGGAACGACCTGTATGTGGTCGATGCTCGGCCGTCCAACGTGAACGATCTCTCCGATCA
>CAYTDU010000910.1:0-2592 GCA_964436395.1 uncultured Gemmatimonadaceae bacterium
CGTCTCTCACCGTGGCCTGTCCGTCAAACCACCACGGAATTGTCCGTTGGGCGGTGAATGCCGATCGCTGCTACGAATTTTGGATCGAAAACGGGGCCGCCTGCTCCAACTGCATCTGGGCCTGTCCGTTCACGCACCGCGGTGAAACGGTGACCTAAGGGATTAGGCTTCCTCGTCCGCCTACTCGTATGCCAGGCTGAAGCTTCAGCAAAATCCATTCTGTAACAGCGTTGCACTCAGTGCCTGAGCAACTACATTCCGACCCTGCTCCGGTGCTTGAGAGACTGCGTGACGCTTGCGCCGAGGATGATGAAGAACATGACAACAATGGAGGGCTGTCGACAAACGAAGTTTGCAGGAGGGCCCGTTCTAGGAGAAGGGATTTGCGCAGGCTTGATCGGTTAGAGTTAACTGATCTGTGTTCCGGGATTGGATTGCCTTTCTGCACACGTATCATCTATGGCATTGTCGCAGGCTGTAGAGGTTTTGGTCGTGCCCCTTCAACTTGATTGTGTTGCGTCCGTTAGGAGAGTGTCTGCCGTTAGCATTCCATTCCGGGTGTGTCTTGCACCATCTGGTTCTGCTCCTTCGCAAATGCCTGCTTGAGGTCATCAATGAGAAGCTGCGGGTCCTCGAGTCCTACGGACAGCCTTACCAGGTTGTCTTTGATTCCGCCTGCGGCCCGTTCCTGCGGCGAAAGCGAAGCGTGGGTGTTTGTCACGGGTTGGGTGGCAAGCGTGGTTACTCCACCGAGGCTTGTCGCCAGCTTGATGACCTTCAGGCGGTCCACGAATCGTTTGGTTCCTTCGTAGTCGGCGTGAAGCTCGAAGCTCAACATTCCCCCAAACCCCTTCATCTGGCGTGCCGCCACCACGTGATCGGGGTGCGTCGGCAGGCCGGGGTAGTGAACAGTGCCTACGTGCTTGTGTGTGGAGAGGAATTGGGCCACGTTCATCGCGGTGTCGTTTTGTCGCTTTACCCGCACCTCAAGGGTCTGCATGCCGCGCCAGACGAGAAAGGCGGTCATTGGATCCAGAATTCCTCCGAACATCCTGCGCTGTTTCCAGATCGCTTCGTGATGCTCCTCGTTGCAGCAGGCAAATCCGGCGGTGAGGTCGTGGTGGCCTCCCAGGTACTTGGTGGCGCTGTGAATGGCGATGTCGACACCCAGTGCGACCGGGTGTTGGTTCACCGGCGAGGCGAACGTTGAATCGAGGACGACCACGGCTCCGTGTTCGTGTGCAAGCCGCGCCAACGGTTTGACGTCGATCACCCGAAGCAGGGGATTCATCGGCGACTCAAGAAACAGGAGAGTCGCTCCCTTCCTGAATTCGGCGCCACATTTGTCGACGTCATCGCAATTCAGTCCGATGGGATTGACTCCTATTCGGGGAAGGTAGTCGTGGATGAATCGGTAGGTTTCGCCGTAGGTCTGAATGGCGATGACGCGCCCGCCTTTTTCGACAAACGCGAGAATCGAGCTTGTGATTGCAGCCATTCCAGAGCCGAAACCGACTACGTTGGAGTAGCCCTCCATCGATGCTAGCATCTGCTCGGCTTCACGAACGGTTGGATTGTCCCAGCGCGAATAAAGATACCCAGTGCGATGCTGCACCACGTCAATCAGCTCATCGGTGTTCTCAAACTGGTAGGTGGCCGACAACACAACGGGCGGCGTTACGGGCTTGCCTTTCATTTGCCAATAACCTCCATGTCCTGCGTGATTTCTTCATCGCAACCTCGCTTCGGCAAAGGATGCGTTCATACTGTAACAACCGTTACCTCATTCTAGAGCAGAACGGGGAGGCAACACAACGGCTTTCTCAGGGGGGGGGGCTTGGGGCCGTGGCTGGAGTGGGAGGATAGGATGAGGTCGACAAGAGTCATCGAGAGAGGAGGACCTCGGTGCGGGTATACGGCCAGACATCGCTAGCGCTACAGGATGTGGCGCAACTCCTGTGGACGGCCCAGGGATTACTGCAGAATGGGGAGTGAGGGCCGCTTCTTCAGCCGGCGCAACGTATCCTCTTGAGGTCTACGTGGTTGCAGGAGGAGTGGAAGGGCTGGGGTCAGGAATCTATCGATACCTCCCGGACAGCCACGGCGCAACGCTCATCAAGGAGGGAGACCTGGGGGCCGCGCTTTCCACGGCGGTGCTGGGACAGGAATGGGTGCGGACTGCTCCGGCCTCCCTAGTTTTCGCCGCTGCCTACGGCCGGACCACCGAGCAGTACGTTGAGCGTAGAGAGCGCTAAGTGCACTTGGAGGTCGGCCACGTGGGTCAGAACGCGTACCTTCAGGCAGCGGATCTTGCCCTGGAAACAGTGATGGTGGGAGCGTTCGATGATGTGAAAGTAAAGAACCCCGCCCTTCCAGACGGGGTTCTTTACTCCATGGTCAACGGCGTACCGCATCATCTGTATGGCTTTGTGTATTCCGCGCTGAGGTTTTGCTTCCACGCCTCGACAGAATAGAATCCGTGCATGGGTTCAGTAGCCGATTATTGCCCTTCCCATCGTCGAGTTTGGAGTGGTCTTGCTGTTGAGACCTCTGATGCAGAGGTCGGCATTCTCGGCGTGCCGTTTGACAATG
>CAYTDU010000911.1:0-2589 GCA_964436395.1 uncultured Gemmatimonadaceae bacterium
CCGGATGGGGAGCGCTAACTCACGAGAACTTGCCGGACACCGTACTTCCGATCGAATCTGTTCCGCATGAGTGGCTCTTCCCGCGAGTGTCCGCAGTCGTGCATCACGGAGGTGCGGGAACGACCGCGGCCGGGCTACGCGCCGGTGTTCCATCTATCATTGTTCCCTTTTTTGGTGATCAGTATTTCTGGGCGAGTCGTGTTGCGGCTCTAGAGGTTGGGCCCAATCCGATCCCCGTGAAGCGGCTTAACGTACACAACCTGGCGGTTGCACTTCAGGCCGCCCTTACTGATCAGGCAATGAGAGAACGAACAGACGCCGTGGGCAAACTAGTTCGCGGTGAGGATGGCGTTGCAAGAGCTGTGGAGACCGTGGGGCAAATGGCATAACACCTTGCCAATCCTCACCAGCTTACAGCTTGGGCATGGCCCTCATGAACAGCGAACAGAGAGTCTCGTCACTCATCATGCGGATTTCTGCATCACTCGGAAGAGCGACCCGGGCAAATGCGAGCACCCGAACCGCACCAGCTCGCTCGAAATAAAGCCCGGTTTGGCGGCCGTTGGAACGGCTATCAGAACCACCATGTGTGGAATCCGCTCTCACATGTCGAAAGACGGTGCACTCCTCGCCGTCACAAACGAACTTGTGGATTCGTGGGGTACTTGCCTTTGAGTAGCTCGCCGATTCGCCGTTCAATTTCGCAACACCCTTGGTTCGATTCTCGCCATCGGTTCCACAACTTCAGTTTCATCTTTATGCGTATCCCGTTTCACTTTGCGACGCTCCGATTGGCGCCGTTCCCCAACACGTCGATCATACCCAGACCGACGGTCTGGCAGACAACGCCGCTCTTTATGACGGAAATCGATCATAGGACATCCTCGTGTTGTGAGTGGGGGGAATCTTACAATTCGAGCGTCATATGACCGTCATATCTTTCATATTGTATCCTTCGTGCTACCGATACCGTTCCCGTAACCAGGTCCGAGGCAACAGACCGGATGCAGCAGACCAACCCAGCCAGCACATACCGCCAACGCAGCGAGTCTTTCACCGCAGAACGAGATCGCCTCGACAGGAGATTGAGACTTCTCGCGCACGTCAGGATGGTGGTGTTCCTCACGGGCCTCGTATGTTGGCTTGGCGCCTGGGATGCCGGGGGGACGCTTCAGTGGCTCCTTTTCGCCGGGGGCCTGCTGCTCTTGATCACTTTCCTGACACTGGTTCGCGTGAACTCGAGGTTGAAGGCTAATCGCCGACTCCAGGAAGAACTTCGAGAGGTGAACGAAGATGCCGGGAGACGTTTGAACAGGGCCTGGAACGAATTGCATGAGCCAGAGTACGCCCCCCCCGAAGAACACCCCTTCGCGGCCGATCTGGATCTGTTCGGGCATGCGTCGCTCATGCAATTACTTGGCACGGCTGCCACGATTCCAGGAAGGGACACCCTTCGGGATTGGCTACTGGAACCCACGCGCAGGGAAACGATGTTGCTGCGACAGCAAGCAGTAGCCGAACTGGCCCCACTCATCGACTACCGAAACTTGCTCGAAGCGAGAGGCCGTCTCGTTGGCCGGGAACGGCCGGATGCTTTGCACGCATTTTTGGGTTGGGCAAGAAGCCCCGACTGGATCCTGGAAAGGCCTCTGTTGGTCTGGACCGCGCGCCTACTACCGCTGGTCACGGTTGTCGCGTTCCTCCTCGATCTTGCCGGCACTCTTGCGGTGCCCGTGTGGTGGCTTTCAATCGCGATCGGCATTGCGATAAGCATCAGGACGTACAAGAAGATCCATCCGGTAATGCGACTGGTGGCTTCAGGGGATGTCGGATTGAGGCGATACGCGCCGGTTTTTGAATCGGCGTCGAGTAGGACTGCCGATTCTCCACTTCTCAAAGACATGTTGCGTGTCGTGGCGCCGGCCGCCCCGCAGATGAGGAAACTGGACCGCATTCTCTCGTGCGCAGAGGTTCGTTATTCAGGCATGCTCTACGCATTCGTGCAGACGCTGTTTTTGTGGGATCACAATGTGCTGTGCGCATTGGAAAAGTGGAGGCGGGATACCGGCCCGCACATTGAGGAATGGGTGAGCGCACTTGGGCAAATCGAGGCATTGGCCGCGCTGGCTGCTCTTTCCCACGCCCATCCTGGGTGGGCATTCCCAACCATCTCGAGAGATGCCGAAGAACCATTTTTGGCAGCGAAAGATATCGGACACCCCCTGCTTCCCACCGAGAGATGCGTCGCGAATGATGTAACTGTGGGGCCGCCGGGAACATTCCTTTTTGTCACGGGCTCCAACATGTCTGGTAAGAGCACTCTCCTACGCAGCATCGGTATCAATGCAGTACTCGCCCAGGCGGGCGGACCCGTATGTGCCACAGAGTTGACCTTGCCGGTCGTCTCGGTGTTCACCAGCATGCGAGTGAGTGACTCTCTCGACCTGGGCATCTCGCAATACATGGCACAGCTCAATCGCCTGAAGATGATAGTGGAGGGAGCGCGTGAATCAGCCGAGGGAGACGGACGACCTAAAGCCCTGTATCTACTCGATGAAATCCTTCAAGGAACCAACTCAGCCGAGCGGT
>CAYTDU010000912.1:0-2588 GCA_964436395.1 uncultured Gemmatimonadaceae bacterium
TGGTTAGTGCTTGACCGGAACCTAAGGA
The DNA here is from genome assembly GCA_964436395.1 of uncultured Gemmatimonadaceae bacterium. Classification (GTDB taxonomy): domain Bacteria; phylum Gemmatimonadota; class Gemmatimonadetes; order Gemmatimonadales; family GWC2-71-9; genus JBDGYW01. Next base: position 29 of record CAYTDU010000912.1, read on the forward strand.
GACTGTTGTGGACATGTCGTACCTAGATAAAATCTTTAGCTTGAAAGACCGTGCGGCGGTTGTGATAGGCGGTGGCGGGCATTTGTGTTCTGCGATGGCAGAGGGGCTGGCACGAGCGTCAGCACCAGCTGGTTGGACAGTGTACAGTGCCGGTTCTAACCCAGGCATTGTCAATCCACTGGCCATTGAAGCCCTAAGCGAGCTCGACATCGACATAACCGACCACAAGTCCAAGGGATTAGATGATGTACCCATGGATGAGGCGGACCTGGTAGTCACTTTGTGTGACGAGGAGGTTTGCCCGGTCGTTCCACAAGGTGCTGAGCACCTGGACTGGGCCATGCCCGATCCGGCCTTGGCCGACGATCAGATCCGCTTCCAAATGGACGCATTCCGCGACACCCGCGACGAGATCAAGAAGCGAATCGAAGCCCTTTGGAAGGAAAGGGCCGCTTAGCCGCCTGAAATGTCCGTGCTCGTCGTACTGATCCTTGCAGCTTTGTTGATCTTGCTAGTGGCACTCCCCCTTGGAAAACGCGAGCGAGTCAACCAGCTGCTGACGGAGTTAGATCGGGACGACGCTGCCGATGAACTTGCGGATGCAGAGGAAGAAGTCCGTGACCTGGATGTTATGACAGGACCCGAGGATGCGGAACAACACCTCCCAGACTGGGGGCCGGGCGCCCCACGAAGGAAACAACGATGATTGCTCGCACGAGTACTGCCGTGCTGCTCTGCTGCGGATTGTTCGCCACTTCCGCGCTGGGTCAATCGGCCGCTGAATACCTCCAGCGCGGAGACAGTGCTTTTGATGCCATGGATCCGGCCGCTGCACTCGAGTTCTATCGGGCCTCGCACCTGGTGAACCCTCAGGACTACGAAGCAATTTGGAAATTCGCTCGATCACAGGTTGACGTGGCGAAGATGCTGATCGATGAGGCCGAGGAGGGGCGTCGTGACAGTCTCTACGGAGTAGCGGTCGCCATGGCTGAGGGAGCTACATACTTGGATTCACTGGATGCTGAAGGTCACGCGATTCTCGCGGCTGCTGTAGGCCGCCTATCGCGCACAAAAAGCGGCCGCGAGAGAGTGCGTTACGGCAAGGAGATCTACGAGGAAGCGGCCAAGGCCCTCGAGTTGGACCCGGACCACGATGGGGCACACCATGTGATCGGTGCATGGCACGCCGAGGTAGAACGATTGTCTGGGATTACTAGGTTTCTGGCCAAAACGTTCATGGGCGGTGGCTTCATGGACAAGGCGAGTCGAGACTCAGCAGTAGTTCACCTGACTCGAGCAACAGAGATCAAACCAGAGTACGTGTTTCACCACCTCGAACTCGCCGAAGTATTGATTGATCTGGAGCGTTATGACGAAGCCCGGCGAGAACTCCAAGTCGTGTTGGATTTGCCGGTTAGCGACGTCTCCGACCCGATGCACAAACGAATTGCAGCCAATCTGTTGGAGGAGATTCAGGACAAGAACTAGCTTTTCCGACCCCGTTTCAGTTTCCTACTTAGCCGGCGCCTCTGTCGCTTGACCTCCCGCCGCGCTTCCCCTTGCCAGTCCTCGAGCTGATCTCGTGCGTCGTCTTGGAAGTCGCGCCAACTACGGCCGATGCGCCTACGGACTACCTCGCCGCGATCCGGCGCGACCAGCAGAGCAACACCTGCGCCGACTAGCGCCCCAACCAGCACTCCAGCCAAAAAACCCCGTATACCCAACGAGGCAGTGTAGTCGTCAAGGTCGTCGAAATCCTCGTCCTCAAGCTCTTCGTCTCCGAGATCTTCGTCATCTTCGACGAGTTCTAGTTCTTCATCGCGTTTCATGAATTGCTCCTTGTAAACCTTGAACTGATCGAGTTCATAAGGCTCTCGACTTCCTCCACGGTCTTGGGCGCGCCAACCGAAAGCACCTCGCAGCCATTCTCCGTGACAAGAACGTCGTCTTCAATTCGGATTCCCAGGTCTTCACCCGGAATGTAGATCCCGGGCTCTAGCGTGAAAACCATCCCTGGTTCCAAAGGCATTGAATAGTCACCAACGTCATGCACCCGCATACCGAGCCAATGACCGAGGCCATGAATGAAGTAACTCACACAATTCTGTTGCCCACACAGATCGCCACTATGCGAACTCATGAACCTCCTCGCCACCACGTCTAGATCGCGTATGGTCACGCCCGGTTTGATGGCGTCGATCACAGCGAGTTGAGCGCCCAGAACGAGATTGTAGATTTCCTTCTGGCGGTCTGTGAACCTTCCGTTCGCTGGGAAAGTCCTGGTCACATCAGCAGTATATTGACCCCATTCGGCACCGATGTCAGCCAGCACCAGATCGCCATCCTCAATCTGTCGCCGGTTCACGTCGTAGTGCAGCACAGTGGTGTTGGGTCCACTGCCCACAATCGACGGGAATCCCACACGGTCGGCCCCCAGGTTCCGGAACGTGTACTCTATCGTCGCCTCCACCTGGTACTCGTGCATGCCGGGACGGACGATGCGCATTGCGGCCTTATGAGCCTCTGTAGTGATGTGGATTGCCCTCCGCAGGGCAGCTAG
>CAYTDU010000913.1:0-2572 GCA_964436395.1 uncultured Gemmatimonadaceae bacterium
ATACCGAGAATATCCCACCGAGCAAGGATGAGATTGTAGCTCCCGTCAACATTCGACGTATCTGGTCGATGCCCAGAGACCTTCGAGCCAGGTCGCCAGCTAGGTATTCGCGGAAGAATGGTGCTGGTAGTCGCAGCAGACGATCCCATACGCCTGCCTGCACTGCAGCGCCCATCTTCGTTTCCATGCGGAGTACTGCTATGCCTCTGGTCAGCTGGAACATTGCGGACCCGACTGCCATGACGGCCAGAATGGTCGTGAGCTGCAGTAGCTGATGCCGCGCCGCGCTCGGGATGATGGAGTCGAAGATGATTCCAGTTGCTATAGGTGTAACGAGCGCAAGCAAGCCAACCGTTACAGCCATTGAGAGCATCGTGACCATGTCATTCTTCGAACTCGCTTGAACGCCGAATTTCAGCAACTCAAATCCGGTGAGCACCTTGTCTGGGAACGGCCGGTACAGTACGAACGCGAACGACGAGATTTTCTCGTCGATTTGTGCTGTTACTTGGGTCCGTGTTCCCGTGGCCGGGTTCACCAATACGTAACGATGTCCAGGGGCGGGTAGCAGCGCGACAGGCTCGGAGTCCTTTTCCAGGAATGCCAAGACCGGCCCATTGTCGCGCTTCCACCAAGCACCACGAAGAGCAACGCGACGGGTTCGTAGGCGTGACGCGCGAGCAATTGCATTCAATGGATCAGCCTGGCGACTGCCATCAACGGCGACACCTGGATTGACTATCTCAATTCCTTGTTCCTGCGCAACCAATCGACAGGCGGAAAGAAGTGCGTCGGAGTCTTCACTCGCAATGTCCGTCATATCGGACTTGGGGTCCATGGTGGCAGCAAGCACGTGTACCGCCCTGTCCATGGCCCGACGGTTTATCTCCCACTTCTTACAAATCTGCTCTCGCTCCGCGCGGCTTGTCTCTTCCTTTGCCCGTTCGAGACTTTGCATGGTCAATTCATGGAATGCCTGCAATGCACTCCAAAGCCTGCGATTCTCGAGAAGTTGCACGGTAGGAGTTGGCTCTAGACTGCTGCGGACCGACGCAGTGATCCAAGTCCGGCTGGAAAGGGGTGTCCAGCCCGTGGCACTGGTTACCGATATTTCCCGTAAGCCCATGAAGCGGCTTTCTCCTACGTCGTGACGCACCCACGTCACGCCTACTCCCACCCTCGCCGATTGCCCTTCGTCTATCGTCAGGCTCTGACCAGCATTTACGTCAAAAGAGTGTTTGGGCGGGACACCCTCCGCGATCGCAGCGGACAACCTGGAGAGCCACGCATCGATCAACACAGCGAGAGTAGTCCGGCCTTCCTCGTCATCGGCAAGTTCATGCAATTCCGAAGGAGTGAGTTCGTACAAGGAGGTTCCCGGTGATCCCACGACAAGGATACCTTGGCTCTCGTCGCTCGACGTAGGAGGCATGCCGCATAGCAGGGCACCCGCTGGGAGCCGCATCAAAAAACGACGGGCACCCGACGCCTTACCGTCCTTGACGCCTACACTGAATACATCCGCACTCCCAGCGCAGACCAGTGAGAATTTGCCCGGATCCTCGAGCAAGAAAGGCTGGTTGGCGGCCAGTTCACGCCTGACTCCCTCTCGCTCGAACACCTCGCGTGCAGTCGTCATGGACGTCTTCAGCCTTCGGCGCTGGTGAGTTGCACGTAGGGTCCACCTTGACGCATGAGTTCATCATGCGTACCTCGTTGAACGACTTTCCCTTGGTCCAACACAATTATCTCGTCGCAGTCACGGATCGTACTGAGTCGGTGCGCAACGATGAGACATGTGCACCCCCTACGCCTCAGATTTGTGTCGATTATCTGCTCTGTTACGGGATCCAGCGCACTGGTCGCCTCATCCATGATCAGGATTGAGGGGTTCCCGACCAGAGAGCGAGCGATCTCCAACCTCTGACGTTGCCCGCCACTGAAGTTCCGGCCACCCTCCTCAACATGACCGTCGTATCCTCCCGGACGTGCCGCGATATCGTCGTGAATGCGAGCGTCTTTTGCCGCCTGAACAATTGCTGTCTCGGGAACGGTCTGGTCCCAGAGCGTGAGATTGTCGCGGATGGTACCCTCGAACAAAAAGATCTCCTGGTCAACCATGGCCAACGAACTGGTGATGCGGGGAAGCGAGACTTCGGTTCTTGGTTTTCCGTCAAGGAGAACTCGGCCATCCCACGTTCTGAAGAGGTCAGCGCCAATCTTGGCCACTGTCGATTTGCCGCTTCCGGTCGCTCCAACCAAAGCAACTCGCGATCCCGGTGGGAGATCGAGGCTGAAACGATCGAGCAGCGGAGGCGCCTGACGGTTGTATCCGAACGTGATTTCCACGAACCGCATGTGCCCTTGAAGCTTCGATCCATCTTCATCGCCGTCGCCGGATGTATCGCCGATGGACGACGAATCGGCTTTGTAGCGGAGCACGTCGTCCAACCTGCCCAGGTCACCCTGGATCTCCTGAAGGGTGCTGCCCATGCCCACCAACTGTTCGACGGGCGAGATGAAACTCGACATTAGGCTCTGGAAGGCGATTAACATACCCATGGTCAGGTGG
>CAYTDU010000914.1:0-2570 GCA_964436395.1 uncultured Gemmatimonadaceae bacterium
CGGCACAACCTCCGACAGAACCGCGGGTGCGCTCGTGATACTGATGGCGCTCCTGGTCGCATTCGAGTCTAGGACCTTCACAGTGGGCTTCGTCACGGATCCCCTCGGGCCGAAGGCGTTTCCTTTGGTCTCAGCACTCTTGCTGTTGGCCGGCGGCGTTGCCATTCAGTTCCGGCCCGGTATGGATTCGAACTGGACAACTTGGCGCCGACTGCTCCGCGTCGGCGTCGCGGCAGTCTGCCTGCTGGCGTATGCTCTGCTACTGGGCTTCATAGGATTCGTCACAGCCACTATGATGGTGGTTGCCGTGTTTGCTGTGCTGCTGGGTGGCCGTCCACTGCCCGCCATCGTGACGGGTGCAATAGGCGCGGCTCTCCTCTACGGTCTGTTTTCGTATCTCCTCGACATAGCGCTTCCGGTGGGTTCGCTGTTCGTGCTGGGCGGCTGAGCAGTGGAAGCTTTACCACTCTTACTCGACGGTTTCGCGGTTGCGCTGCAACCGGTCAATCTCGGACTGGCTTTCTTTGGAGTACTGATTGGCACGACCGTAGGGATGCTTCCGGGGGTCGGACCTGTAAATGCCATCGCGATTATGCTCCCGCTGGTCTTTGCCGCAGGCCTTCCACCCGAATCCGCGTTGATCTTCTTTGCCGGCATTTACTACGGGTCCCAATACGGCAACTCGATCAGCACGATACTGCTCAACATTCCGGGAACGGCGTCCGCGGTCGTGACCGGCATCGACGGTCACGCTATGACCAAGAACGGTCAGGCTGCCTCCGCCCTTGCGGTATCGGCAACTGCATCTTTCGTGGGTGGAACGCTGTCTGCCTTCGGGCTCGTGCTGCTGGCGCCGCTACTGTCGCGGTGGGCAATACGCTTTGGCCCGGCCGAGTACTTCGCGCTCATGGTGTTTGCCTTCTCCGCCCTTTCCAGCCTCGCGGGTGGAAGCTTGGCCAAAGCAGTGGCCGCGACTGGCTTCGGGTTGTTCTTGGCGAGCATCGGGTTCGATCCCCAGAGTGCGGTGCCACGGTTCACGTTTGGCCAACTGCGGCTGTTGGACGGCATGGATTTTGTCGTGGTGACGATCGGGTTGTTCGCCATCAGCGAAGTCTTCCTGATGCTCGAACAAACCGACGCAGCCCAGACTACAGTTGCAAAGGTTGGGCGTGTCGTCCTGCATCTTCGCGAGCTGCTGTCGACATTCTGGACAATGATACGTGGCGGGGTGATCGGGTTCTTTGTAGGGGTACTGCCAGGGGCCGGTGGCACTGTTGCGAGTTTCGTTGCATACACGGCAGAGCAGCGGATGGTCGATCGGGAGGGGACGTTCGGCAAAGGCGACGCACGCGGTGTGGCAGCGCCTGAAGCTGCGAACAACGCCGCAGCGAACGGTGCGATGATCCCGCTGCTCACGCTGGGCGTACCCGGGAGTGCAACGACTGCTGTGTTACTCGGTGCGCTGATGGGACTCAACATCACGCCCGGTCCCCTGCTCATTGAACGCAACCCTGAAGTGTTCTGGGGACTCGTCGCGTCGATGTACATGGGCAACGTGTTTCTGCTGGTGCTCAACCTGCCGTTGGTCGGTGTATTCGTGAAGGTCCTGCAGCTGCCGCGATGGATACTCATGCCCACCGTAGTTGCGCTGAGCTGTGTTGGCGTGTATGCGGTCAACGCCAGCGCATTGGACCTGGTGCTCATGACGATTCTGGGCGCGGTTGGCTATGGAATGCGGAAGACCGGCTTCCCACTCGCTCCAGTAATACTCGGCCTCGTGCTTGGGCCACTCATGGAAAAGAGCTTGAGGCGAGCATTGGCATTGAGCGGCGGAGAGTGGTCGATTCTGTTCGACAGTCCGATAGCGATAGTGCTTTGGGTGCTTGCGGCTGTGAGCCTGTTTTCGCCGTTGGTGTTTCGTCCTCGGGTTACGGAGGGGGAGTAGGGGGAGTAGGGGGAGGGGAGGGAAGGTAGTAGCGCACGAGCCCGTGAGCATCCTACCGCCGGTCCGCCCGGGCGGTGCAGGGCGTGGGGCGGTACCGCCCGGGGTGGGGTGGAGCTGGGAAGGGTACCGCCTGGGTTGGGTAGGGTCGGGGGAGTCACCCCTCCCTGATTACTTCCACCGGGTCGACTGATGCGGCGCGCATAGCCGGTGGTAGGCTCCCCGCGACAGTCACGGCCAAAGCTACGGCGATTGCCGCTCCGAACGTCAATGGATCGAGTGGGTCGATGCCGAAGAGCAACGCGTTCATGTTCAGGCCCACCACATAACCGAGTGCCGCGCCGGCAGTCACACCGATCACGCCCAACACGAATCCGTTTCGCAAGAACATGGTGAGAATCGTGCGTCTTCTCGCTCCAAGAGCCATTCGCACTCCGATCTCGCGTGCCCGATGCGACGCTGCAAATGACAACAGCCCGTGGATCCCGATTGCCGCCAGCAGAAACGCAAGCGCCGCAAATGCGCTCAGCACCCGAAGCTGAACATCTCGCGATGCCGTGTTTCCGGAGACGATGTCTTCGAGCGTCTGTACGTCTTGGATCGGCTGTGTGGGATCGGCGCGGCGCAC
>CAYTDU010000915.1:0-2569 GCA_964436395.1 uncultured Gemmatimonadaceae bacterium
GAAGATCGATGCAGCGTTCGCAGGTTTTGGATCGCCCGGCTCGGCATAGCCAGCGAGAAGGAATACGGAGAGTCGAGCCGACAAGCCTGAAAGGAAGCTCCGGGTCTCCTCGGCGAAGCCCGACACCAGCTCGGCGTTCATTGAAAACCCGGTGGCGAACATCTCCGGGAGAACCACTAGTCTGGCACCCTCGTCCACCGCCTGTTCTGTCTTCGCCTCAACCCGACGAAAGTTCTCCTCGGGTTGTTCCCAGGCGATGTCCATCTGTATTCCGGCGACCTTCATTTTCGAATCTTCCTGAGACGATCGGCCGCAATCTCGAGCGTCTCCATTTTCTTGCAGAAGGCGAATCGCGTCAGCCGCCGGCCCTCTTCGACATCGAAGTGATAGAACGAGGAAGGGGGAAGAGCTGCGACCCCGTGCGTCTCCGTGAGCCAATACGCAAACTCCCTGTCATCACCGCTGAACAGATCCTGGAACCCAGCCATGATGAAGTAAGTACCTTGGGGTGCCGTCACGGTGAATCCCGCCGATTGTAGAGCCGAAACTAGGAAGTCCCTCCGGGCTGTGTATTCGGCTCGGAACTCCGAGTGGAAGTCTGCGGTGTAGTTTCGCAGCGCAAAAGCAACCGCCACTTGAAGAGGCGTAGAGATGGCGTAGGTGATGAATTGGTGTGCGGCTTGGGCACCGTCGATCAACGCCCGAGGCCCCGTCCCCCAACCAATCTTCCAGCCGGTGAATGAGAAGGTCTTACCCGCACTAGACAGTGTGAGTGTACGATCGCGCATCCCAGGCAGAGAAGCCAGCGGGATGTGCCGTGCATCGCCGAATACGAGATGCTCGTAAACCTCATCCGTGACGGCGATGATGTCGTGCTCCCGGCACATCGCTGCAACGATTTCCAGTTCGTCGGCGGTGAAGACTTTGCCGGTTGGGTTCATTGGGGTGTTGAGAACGATCATCCGCGTCCGATCGGTCACGAGCGTCCTCAAAGCGTCGCCGTCCAAAGCAAAGTTCGGTGCTCGTAGAGTCAGGTACCGCGGCACGGCTCCCGCAAGCGCCAATCCGGGCGGATAGCTGTCGTAGAAGGGCTCCAGAACGATTACCTCGTCACCGGGGTTCAACAGCCCCAACATCGAAGCGGCAATCCCCTCAGTTGCTCCGGAGAATACCACCACCTCTTCCATGGGATCGTATTCCAACCCGTACAGGTCTTTCTGGGTGTCGGCGATGGCATTCACGAGGTCCGGGTGTCCCCTCGATCGTGCGTACTGATTATCACCCGAGCGGAGCGCTCGCACCGCTGCCTCCACTATCTCGGGTGGACCCTCGAAGTCCGGAAAGCCCTGCGCCAGATTGATGGCGTCGTGTCTTTCGGCCAATGCTGTCATCTCTGCGAAGATCGTGGTGCCGAATGGTCGGAGTTTTTCGGTGATCATGTTCAAACCTTCCCGCAGAAAAGCGTGTTCGGATAATGCAAAGAGCCGGGGATACGAGCCCGGTCAGAACAATCTGCGCTCCTTGGTGAATGAAGGCGAATATGCGATGTCACTGCGGCCGTTGGTTGCTTGGCGACAACGCCGATCTCAGCGTTGGGCTGTACCATGGATTGTGTTTGAGCTTCAGCGAATTGGTTCCGATTGGATCCTACGGGTTCAGCCATTATTCAAGCCTAATGCCTGCGAGTCTCAATGTCATTATCCACATTTCCTTTGAAATACTCGTGTGCCAAATGATTCAGCCGAACCTCTCCTTGAGCCCTTGGCGGACGCGCTCTAGCCCGGCGATGAGGAACTGCTTTTCGGCCCCAATTCCAAGTCTGAAGTACTGGTCCATTCCGTAACAATCGCCGGCGAGTATGAAGACATCCTTTTCGGTTCGTAGCCAAGTCGCCAGCTCGGTGGAGTTGACGTCTAGATCATAATGCATGAATGCCATACCTCCGGCCTTCGGCGGCACGAAGCGCAACAGATCTCCGTGGGAGCGCACCCATTCGAGGGTTACCTCCAGATTCTCCCGAAGCATTGTTCGATTACGATCGAGGATCTTGGTGCGAACTGCGCCTGAGAGTGCAATCTCAGCAATCTTCTGCGGAAGTATGCCCGCGGTGATCGAGGTGTAGTCGTGATAGGCCCATGAGTCGGATATGATTTCGGATGGTCCTGCTAACCAACCAAGCCTTAATCCTGGCAGGGCATATGCCTTGGACAATCCGCCGCAGACCAGCGCCTTCTCCGGCTTATCGATAAGGCTCGGTGTCTCTACTCCGCTCAACTCGGCACCTCGGTAGACCTCGTCCGAGTAGACCCACGCACCAACTCGGTCAGCAATCGCAGCGATTGCCGTCATTTCTGAATCGGTCATGGTGTAGCCGGTGGGATTGTTCGGGTTGCACACGACGATCATCTTGGTCTTGTCGGAAACGAGCCCTTTCAACTCATCCAGGTCCGGGGCCCAGCCATTCTCTTCATGAAGGTGAAAAGCCCGAGGTGTGGCTCCCATCTCCTCCACTATTCCCCAGATCTGCATGTAGTTGGGGACCATCATCACGACTTCATCCCCGGATTCG
>CAYTDU010000916.1:0-2567 GCA_964436395.1 uncultured Gemmatimonadaceae bacterium
TATACCGATCGTTTCGTTCGCCCTTGGCCAGTACCATTCGTGCGTCAGGCGAGAATACCGGATCCCATATCATCTCGAACTTCTCGGTCCAAGCTTTCCCGTCTACCGCGATCGACCAGTGATTGTCTTCTTTGACGATCGAGGCAACACTCTTGCTATCCGGGGAGAAGACCGGCCCTACTACCATATCCCCGAAGCTGGCACCCCACGGTTCATCGTCCACTGCAATTGTCCAGCGGCCAAAATCGGGCGAGGCTACGGCGGCAACACGCTTACCATCAGGGGAGAACTTCTGACCCCACAACATGTTGTACTTGCGCTTCCATAGGCTCTTGCCGTTTTCCACCAGCGTCCACATACCGCCGTCGCGGACAGGAGCTATCACGTTCTGGGTACCTGGGCGGAAGGTGGGTGTCCACACGCAACCGTATTTCGACGACCAGTCGTTTGACTGCACTGCCACGGAGTACTCACAGATATCGGTGCGTACTTCAGCGGCCACCGAGACACAGTCGTCACTGAACACCGGATTCCAGGTGTTGATGTACTTGCTATCCCAACGTTCGCCGTTCACCGCAACGGTCCACACACCCTCAAAAAACCCGAACGTGTCGGCCTCCTTCAACCGTTCGATCTGAACCGTTGCTGCGGCGTTCTTACCATCAATACTCAGACTGTAGTCCCTGATGGATACGAAGCCCTCGTCCCACGCTTTGTCATTTATGGCAACACCGTATGCGTCGTCGTTCTTGTAGAGTACAGATACGGCATCGCCCGCAGGGTTCACCCTCGGATCCCAGACATATTCGTAGCGACCCTCCCACGGGCTCCCGTCCAACGCCACAGTCCATTCGTCGTCGATTCTGACCAGGGCGATTAGGCTGTCGATGGGTGAGAAACGGAGGTGCCAAAGCAGCTCGAACTGCTCGGTCCATGCGTCGCCGTTGACGCAAACGGTGAACTCGTCGTTTTCTACCTGGACCGGAGCCGCAATCTTCTCTCCGTCGTTACTGACGGAGAATTCGTCCACTCTCTTGAACTGCGACTTGATCTCGGCTAGGTCCGCGACGCACTTCTTTCCGACCTGCCAATCCCAGTCTGCTACTCCCGACATTCGGTTACTCCCATTCAGCCTACGAAATGGCAATTATGCGTTTTCTTGAACGCTGGAATATAATCGAGGGTCCAGCATTTTACCGGGCGGGATTTCGGACACACCAGTGCGACACTAAGTACTTTCCGCTCAAAGGCTTAGCTCCGCGATCCCGCGTTCCCGAAATCTCAGTCTTCGGGCAATGCGCTCCGTACTGCTGCTATGAATTCATCCGGATCAATGGGTTTGTCGAACACGGCAACCGGCTTCTTAACAGCCAGATCCCGCCCTGCCAGGCCGCTCACAACGATCACCGGAGTGTCTTCATACCCGCGGCTTCGCGCAAACTTCCTGTAAAAATCCGTACCTGTGCCATGCGGCATCTGCAGATCGAGAGTGACGAGATCAGGCTTTTCCCTGCGCGCGATCTCGAGCGCCTCGGTTCCATCTTCGGCCGTCAGCGTCTCGTAGCCGTGTTTCTCGAGAATCGCAGTCAAGAATTTCCTGACATCAGCCTCGTCATCAACAACGAGCACCTTCTTCGGCATCTGCACCTCCACATCAGGCGGTGTGAAAAACTCGTGTACAGTGTAACCAGCCGGACATCGCCCGTGCAACGTCAACGGTTTGAGTGCGCGAAATGGATCTGATATATCAATTACATCGCTGGTGGGATCACGACCCGGAACGCGGTGCCCTCGCCGGGTTTGCTCTTGAACGTCACGGTACCGCCATGCTCGTGGGCGACCTTCTGCACGACGAGCAGCCCAACGCCGGTTCCTTCAGTTCCCTTTGTCGAGAAGAAATCCTCGAAGACTTTGTCGCTCATGTCTTCGGGAATTCCCACACCGTCATCTTCCACCTCGAGCACGGTGCTGCCGCGTTCGTCCTGGTGGCACCGCAGCACGATCGAGTGAGAATTTTTGGACTCGTCCTGATCGAACCGACAGCCGTCGATGGCGTTGCCGACGAGGTTGCAGAGCAAGCTGTGAATGGCCTCCGGATCAAATGTGCACGTATGAGGCGGATCGCTCAGGTCCATGCTCAGCGTGATCGCCTCATCGGCGACTCGCTTTGAGTAGAGTTCGTGCACATCGCGAACGATGTCGTGCGGACACACATCATTGTGAAAATCGGGAGTGCGTTCCTTGGAGCAATAGAGAAGATCCTTCACGAGGCCGGAAACCCTACGCACGTTTCGCTCGACCATCTCCCAGCCCTCAAGAATCTGCTCCCTGTCGTCCTCCTCCATACCGGTATTCACGACGAAAATCCCACCCTCGAGTCCCATGAGGATGTTCTTGATCCGGTGCGCCATGCCGGCCACCGCACGTCCCATGAGAGTCAGCTGCTTCTGTAGCCGTTTGACCTCGGTGATATCGGTGAACATCTCCACTACCGCAGTGGTCTCACCATTGGCGTCGCGGACGGGCATTGTATTCACAACCACGTCTACTTGCCGGCGGTCTCGCGT
>CAYTDU010000917.1:0-2562 GCA_964436395.1 uncultured Gemmatimonadaceae bacterium
TCGAGGTTGATGCCCACCAAAGTGTGATCTCCCACTTCGAGGTGGCTATCGACATAGGCTGCCGAACCGTGGTTCTCCGGAACCCACAGAAACCGAATGGAACGGTGTGGGCGTTGGATGTCGCCCGACTCAATCAGTTCCGACAGGACTCTCGCTATTTCCATCATGCCGGCCGACCCCGACGCATTGTCATTGGCACCTGGTTTATAGTGATCCAGATGCCCCATGATCAGGATCTCTTTCTCAGGCAGCGTGCTTCCCCGGATCAGGGCGGAGACAACGGGCATTTCCCCGTCGAACAGCTCGGCGTCGACTTCGGCGCGCATTCGGATTTCCCGACCTGACTCGAACATTCTAAGCAAGGATTCCGCTTGCCGTCGGTTCAGGCTGAATCCCCAACCGGCATCCTGTCGCTCATCCCCGCTGAAAGACAGACGCTTCAATTCAACCAGATCGGGATAGTCCATCCGATTCACCCGCCGAGACGGTCCTACGACTACTCCCAATGCACCGCGTTCCAAGACGGCCTTGCGATGAACACCACTACCGTCGCCGCCCAAAGCAAAGACGATCTTTCCCTCCACTTCCAGCCCTTCATAATCCTCATCGGAATTCCCGTCGCCGACGTACACAACCGCTGCCTCCGCTACTCCCCCGTTGCTGTAAGCCATCAGGGAAACGGCTGTATGAGAAAAATCCGCCAGAAGTTGTCTTCGTGGTTGGGTTAGATAGAGGCTGGCCTCTTTCACACGCCATCCGATTGGTGACCGCCATCTCAGATACTCGGTAGATCCATCGGACAAGAACCGCTCAACATGGACATCATCCAGGCCAAACTGTTCGAGCTCAGTCACCACATAATCCACGGCGTCGTTATACCCTGAACCCGGACCTCCACCACGAATCCGATGGAATCGTGAGATTCTTTCCACATAGTCTTTTGCGCGCTCTCCAGATATCCTGTCGACTATGGGATCTGCAACGCCGGGATCGATAAGACTGCCCCCGTTGCCCGCGGCTGTGTTGTTCCAACCCAACCATACCGGCTGCTGTTGGGCACGAACTGGCAAAGGGACGCACGTAACAAGAATCAGTGAATAGACGAGCTGCCGTGTTGCTGTTCTCATGGGACGACCTTCCTCTTCGGTTGGTTCCGATAGAGTCATGTTGTTTCGATCTCAATGGGGAGAATGATAAGAAAAAGTACGGTCGTCGGAAAACTCCGAGGTAGCGGAGCCCGAGCTACGTCGCACGTGGTGTCTACTGGCGTTTATGAATGACGGCAGGTTGCAACATCGAACCACCACCGGCCTTCGACCTATCGGCCACCTTTCCTTCTGCCTCCAACTGCAGGTCGCGAAGTAACTTGGGAAGGTGGCTGTCGAAAGAGGCATTCACATTGGGGCTATCACCGCCGAATGGACTGCAAGCGCCCGCAAATTGACTGACAGTTGATTGCGCTTGGATACGTTTGCGGCATCCCCTCCCCAAGGAGACGACCATGCGCCGTTTTGTTCTCGCAGCATCCGCCCGGGGCAGGCGGAGCGCATCTGATGCGCCGTCACTCGGCGAACCAAAACAAGCAAGCGAGAACGTCGTACTGATGTCTACCTGCTGCTGATCCCCCCCGCGGTGTTGTCCCTCGGCTCCGCGTTCTTTACATAGGTCTCGAGCCAGTTGTCCATCTCCCAGAGCATGTGGAGAATGGATTCCCGGGCAGCGTACCCGTGACTCTCCGCCGGCAACATAACCAACCGAGCTGTGCCACCCAGCCCCTTGATTGCTGCGTAGAATCGCTGACTCTGGAGTGGGAAGGTACCGGAGTTGTTGTCAGCCTCTCCGTGAATCATGAGCAGGGGTTCGTTCACCTTGTCGGCATGCATGAAAGGTGACATCGCGAAGTAGACCTCTGGGGCTTCCCAGAAGAGCCGTTCTTCCCTCTGGAACCCGAAGGGCGTGAGGGTGCGGTTGTAAGCTCCCGAGCGTACGATCCCAGCCCTCAACAGGTCGGAGTGAGCCAGGAGGTTCGCGGTCATGAAGGCACCGTAGGAGTGTCCGCCTACGGCCACCCGGTCCGGATCCACGACGCCTCGACGCACTCCCTCGTCGATGGCTGCTTTGACGTTCGCAACAAGCTGACGTCTAAAGGTGTCGTTGGGTTCCTCGTCTCCCTCGCCGACAACGGGCATCGAGGCGTTGTTGAGGATGGCATAACCTCGAGCCACCCAAGGCACTGCACCCTGGTAGCTGACCCTCTTGAACTGATACGGAGAGTCGGTGCGTTGACCGGCCGCGTCGGCGCTCTTGAATTCGACAGGGTAGGCCCAGATGAACGTTGGAAGAGGCCCGTCTCGCACCGCATCATAGCCGGCCGGCAAGTACAACGTGGCCGTTAGGGTCACCCCATCCTCACGCTCGTACTGGATAGCCTCCTGCTGGATTCCGGCAAACTGGGGGTAGGGATGGGGGAAGTCTGTTACCGCCTCAACCGTTCCATCCCTGAGGTCCCGGACGAAGTAGTTGGGTGGTTCCTCGTTTGTCTCACGGCGAGTAAGCAACCGA
>CAYTDU010000918.1:0-2561 GCA_964436395.1 uncultured Gemmatimonadaceae bacterium
TACGTCAGTTACAGCGGTGGCCCTGGAAGCATCGCGGCGCTCGAGCCGCTGGCGGCGCTCAGTCATGCTCCGACAATCAGCTCGAACGATCCTCGCGGCGCGATGGCGATTGCCAATGAACACATTCTTGGTCGAGACATCAAGGTTCAGGCCGGATGGACCAAGGGTTTTGCTGATCCGCACCAACCACTGATCAGGATGACCCATAAGGCGATGCCTATCAGGCAGATCAACGAAAGCAAGCGGGCAATGGGCGACGGCGTGGATTCTTCGTCGACTCAACGTATCGATAAAATTGTTCTTCTCGGGGCAATGGTCGCCGGTATTCTTTATCTTGCCCACAAGGTAAGGCAGGAACGGCGTCAAGAACGGGAAATCAGCAACTTGGTTGAAGAGCAACGTGATCAGAAAAGCTCAACGAGTCAAGGACCTTACATGTAGGAAAGAATCGAAAGATTCGACGCTTGGGAACAATCCCAGCGACAGGAGAGAGTCATGAGTGAGTACGTGATGAGAAGTGATGGACCTGGAAGCATCGGCGCGTTGGTTCCTGGAGCAGGACTCAGCCATCCTCCAACGATCGGATCGAACGATCCTCGTCGCAGCATCAATCCCAGAAGCCACGGGGCCTATAGCATCCCGTCGCTTGCGGGAGGTTGCGGTTGCAACAGCAGCATGGGTGATGATGAGGGCGCTGGAATGCCCAGCTGGGTTGCACCTGTTGGTATCCTGGCCGCGCTCGTTGGCGGCGTATGGTGGCTCAAGCGCTCGAAGGCTCAAGACGAGCAGGCGGAAGCGTTGGCTCGCTACGGATACGGCCAGTAGTCGTTTGAAAGGAGGCCTCGATGTACGAGGTCAACCAGAGACGCCTCAGGCAAGCTGGGCTGCATGGGAGTGGTATGGGACTCGTCCTAAATATTACTCCCATGCATGCTGTTCCTTTCAATCCTGAGGCCGCAGAAGCCGAGGAAGAAAATCAGCAGTCTGCGACTGGTACTCGGAACCGAAATTGGGCTGAATATTGGGCAGGGCAAGAAGCTCGTGAACAGAGTCGTCAAGCAGCAAGGGAAGCCCGACCTGCCTATGAGGCAGCATCTGAGCAGCAGGCGATCGAACAGCGTCAAGCTCGTCAAGCTACCATAGCCACGTTAGGTGTCGGAGCTGGTGGATTGGTTGTCGTGGGGATTCTTGGTTATGTCGGATACCGCTGGTGGAAGGGTCGAAGCGAGGTTGAGGAGGAAGGCTGATGTACGAGCGGAATATGGATATCAACAATCGCCTGGGTTTCGGTTCTGGGATGGGAACGCAACAAGTGCTTCGAATCGCAACGCCGATTTTGATGCAGGCACGACCTCTGAATTCGAACAACTCGCAGACGAGCAGTTCGGGTGGAGACGACGATCCTTTATGTAGGGGGTGTGCTCCTGATTCAGACGACGTTGAACCGATCCCTGATGGAGAACCTTTCACCATCGAACCAAGTGGCCCTTCTTGGTGGTTCTGGGGTGGTCTCGCCGTCCTAGCCCTCGGTGCGGCTGGTGGCGCCGGCTATTGGTTCTGGTGGCGTCCTCGTCAGGCTGCACAGGAAGCCGAGGAAGTTTGATGGTTCAAAAGAATCCGTTCGCTTATCCAGATTCGATGAGCTGGCTTCCTTTCATGGCTGCATCTCAGCCAGGAACGATGATCTGGCTTCCGCTCACAAATGTAGAGACAAAGGAAAAAGTCTTTGCCTTTGTGCTTCGAGAAGAAACACAGATTATCCAGTCGTTGCAGAAGTTGAAGACTGGAGGGGTTCCACTTGAGTGGCGATTCGGGATGATGCCGATTACTGTCTCAAGCGGCGTCACTGTTCCGATGGTCATTGTTATGGTCAATGGTCCTGGGGGCGTCTCGGAGATGACGGTCAACGCGTTGCATCTAGACGATGAGACGCTTGAGTTGATCCGAAAGCCTCGCTCGCTCCTGTTTGTCGGTGACAGCGGTAGTGTGGAGCGAACGCTGCTCTTCCCAGCTTCGTCCGAGATGACCGAGCTGTTCGAGCTGGCCCGTCAGATCTACGACAAGTACCCGTGGACAGATCCCGACTTCGACGAGGCCAAGGCTCGATACGAGCAGATGACGGATCTGAGCGCGCTATGGGCAGAGATGGGGAAGAAGTAGATGCCTATCGATTCGACGCAGCCCAGCCAGATGCCGCTCAGCGATCCCCAGACGCTCGAGCCCTTCGTCAATCAGTTCGCTCAGTCGGTAGCGACCCAGGAGGCTGCGCTACAAGAGGGTCCGAGCCCCGAGGTTCAGCAAGCGCTGATGCGAGTACGCCAAACATGGCTCGAGCGGAACGCCGGCTGGGTAGCCTTCGGCGCGGGCCTGGTCGGTGCTGTCGTCGTCGTGAGGATGCTCAGGCCGTGAAGCTGATCACGATCCATAGGGAGTTGAAGGGTGTGCCAGTCGACATCGTCTTCCACGATGACGGCACGCTCGAGCTGATCAGTGACTACGACGTCGATCCTGACATCGCGGCCGAGGCCCTGGGGTTGGCCAAGAGCGAATACCTCAAGCTC
>CAYTDU010000919.1:0-2558 GCA_964436395.1 uncultured Gemmatimonadaceae bacterium
CCGGCCCTATACCGAACAGAGGGGCCTGTTTGATCTGCCGCAATGCCACCTGCCAGTATTTCATACGTTCTTTCATGGACGAGCCCATGAAATCCTTCGCTTTCAACACCACCGCAACCGTCAGCACGAATACCGATACCATCAGAAGCTCGATGCACCCGACCATCCCAGCGTAGAACATCGACCCGACGAACGTTGCCAGCATCGCTGCCTTGCATTCCGACAGGTACACGAACACCGCCAGCACGGCGGCGAGCATCCACA
Organism: uncultured Gemmatimonadaceae bacterium; assembly: GCA_964436395.1. Lineage (GTDB taxonomy): Bacteria > Gemmatimonadota > Gemmatimonadetes > Gemmatimonadales > GWC2-71-9 > JBDGYW01. Next base: position 265 of record CAYTDU010000919.1, read on the forward strand.
TATCACGATGCATCGCCAGCATGACACACGGCGCCAGGAAACACCCTACCATATTGGAATTGCCCGTGAGCCCTACCTTGTTCGTCTTCATGAATCCGTCGATGGTTTTATTCTTCAGTAGCTTCGGAATACAGAATAGCGTCTTCTCCTGCATGAGAACTGCAAAACAATTCAAAACGGCAGCGGCGAGGATCAGGTCCATTGTGTGTTCGAAGTTCACAGCCAGAAGGCACATCAGCATAACCGATAACTGCCTGGCAGTATCCCTGATCCAGTTTGATTGACCGATCCCAGCCGCGCCGCATGAAACAATCCACCCGGCGTAAACACCGCACGCGATCAACATGTTGGTATTGACATTCACCATCGTCCCCGTCCCCATCAGGATCAAAGAGACAACGCCCCCAACCACTGCGAGGCAGTGTTTGGGGGCGTCAAAAGGCGAATAACAATATTTCGGTACCGCGATGACGCAGCAGGCGAAGATCAACAACGCCGCTGTCATTGGGTTAATACCCAAACGCCATCCAGGTCCCAGTGCAACCGGTCGTACAACGAATTGGTATCGTCGACGGACTCGTGTTGGGGACAGTCCCCGTGTAAACAGCGGTCGTTGCCGTCGCTGCGGACGTCAGCGTACCACACGGGCTGGGCGTAAACCACTCCACCACATGTGACAACTCAGTATCGACGTTTCCATGGTCGACACTCGTCGCGGTAAAGGTACCCATGTGCAGCCGCATATTCGCGACCGCGCTCTTTTTCGTTACCGAAGAAGAAAATGCCATGACGCTTCCTTTCTATGACCCGACGGGGCGGCGTAGTGCCGCCCCGTGGAAATTGTACTGCATCAGTCGATGGTCAGCATGATCGGACGGTATTCACCGGAAACCATGGCGCAACCATAGACATACCCCACCGGGGTGAAGGCAATTGAGGTTCCGGAGCTGTAATTTGACGTGATGCCAACAGCTCCCTCCGTCGAATGAGGACAAAGCATAGTCCCCTTGTAGCTGTGAGATTCACCGTTCAGTACCGTCGCGATACCGCCTGTTTGCGCCCAGTAGTAGTAGTTCGCCGTGACTGCACAGGGAGCCACTCCGGCCGGGGCATTCTCTTCAGTACCTGACTCAACAACCCCGCTGCCACCCCACGGGCAGTGACACAGGGTAACCTCGGACGTACTCGCCACCAGGGCCACCTTGATCGGCTCACCCAGAGTGATGTTCACGGTCGTCGAGGTCGAAGTGATCTCGCTGTTCGACTCGATGGGGTACTGGTACCCCTCACCGGTCGAGTCGTTGACCACCAGGAACCCGCCCTGCAGAGCACCGGCCGGCATCGCATTTCCAGCAGCGGCACTGATGGTCAGCTCGACGTTGTAATCACCGATCGCCTGGGCGTTCGTGACGGCAACGTTGGTGAGGTTCGTTGGGATCGCGGCAGCGAGGCCAAGTTTGCCTGCATTCAGCGCCGTGGCACCGGCATAAGCATACCGGAACTTGCGCCCGTCGTGCAGCACCCGGAGAGTCCCCAGCGCCTCCTTCTTGGTCGAGGAGATGTCCATGATCCCCTGCGAAAATCCTGATCGTTTCTGCGGTCCTACCATTGTATTGCTCCTCCTTCAGAAGTGGTGAGATTAAGACAGGTTGCTGTGAGCCTTGTGAGCCTTCCGGTTCGAGCACACCAGGTTGCCGTCGCAGAAGATCTTCATGCTGCGGTCGCCAGGCGAATCCGGAATCTTCTCCCACTTCGTCCGTTCGTACAGGCCCTTCTTGTGGAAGGCCGCACCGAAGAACTTGTCATTGATGGCGACCATGTACCCGCTCGGGCAATAGTCGTCGGCCACGATCCGCTTGCCTTCGAAAATCAGCGAGGTGAACCCGATCTTCGCGGCTTCGATATCCTCGGTGATACGCTGCGACACCTGAACGATGTCGGCAATCGTGTTCCACAGGGACTCGGTCGTGAAGATGATGTTGGGTTTCCCGTGCTTCCCGCTGCGGATCTTTGCATCGCTGCACAGAGTGCGGATGACCGCCAGGGAGATACCCTCGGTCGTGGTCTTGCGCTTGCCTTCCCACGGCTTGGTCCCGTCGCTGGCAACCAGATCGTCCTCAGCGATGTCGCCGTAGGCCGTGGTACTCGTCCCGTTGCACATCGCCAGCACGCCATCGAACTCATCGCTCGATGCCCCGGTGTCGCTGTAGAACGAGTTCGCCATATCAATGGTGACGGACTTCTGAGCACCCGCCAGGCGCTGCGTCAACAGCCGCACCTTGGCGTAGTCCCCG
>CAYTDU010000920.1:0-2557 GCA_964436395.1 uncultured Gemmatimonadaceae bacterium
AACCGCCACACGCGAGGGCGCGCCATTGTAATCCGAGCCTGTTAGCAACCGTCCGTAGAGCGGCATGGCGCCGAACATACCAAAGAAGTTGATACTCACGCTGGCTGCCGGCACGACTTCAGGTTCGCCGCCCAGGGATATCCCCAAGCCCCTTCCGTCGTTCCGAACAGCTGCCATTTCTGAGAAGGAACTCGTGCGGTCGCGCCAATCACAAAACAGCGCGTACGAATGGCCGGGATTGCTCAACACCACCAATTCTTCCGCGCGCGGGTATGGAAGTCCCCGGAGCAGCACGTTGTCGACTGCGCTCAATATCGTCGTTGCCGCGCCGATGCCGAGCCCGAGTTGCAGGATAACCGTGAGCGCGAAACCGGGCAGCTTTACTAGCGATCGTACGGCATGGCGCACCTCACCCACCGCAACAGCTAGAATCCGACGCCCCGCCGCAAGACATCCGCTGCCGCCTGTGGCACATGCTCCGCGTTTATGTAGTCGCTGGGCAGGCGCGGTGAGCATGACACCCCATAACTCACGCACCAGGAGTACGATCAAAACGAGAGGAGTCGAGCGAGCCTGTTCACGCGCCTCCTGAACCTGCTCGGCGAACATCCGCTCCATGCCGGAGGTGTAGCGGTCGCGAAAATCCTTTGGGTAGGCGTGTAAGAATTTCCTGTGGATCTGAGTCGCCAGCTTGGCGAGATGTGCCGAGGCTTCCCTGCGATGCATCTCTATTCCTACGGCAACTGGTCAGGATCGTCTGGTAACGAGTTTGTTCCGGCGAGCTGCGGTCAATACGTCCTGCATGCGTGCGGCCTCCGCCCGAAACACTCGCCGCCCGAACGGTGTCAATCTGAAGTATTGGCGACGCGGTCCTTTGCCCGCGTCGCTCGACGATACATCGGTTTCGGCGATGAGCCCTTCTTCGTGTAACCTTCGGATTGCGTGATACAGAGTGCCCGTCGTGGGGGACAGCCTGCCGTCGGTTCGTTCACGCATCATCTTCCCGATGGCGTAGCCATGCGACGGCCCGTCACCCAGAACCAACAAAACGTGAAGCCAGAAGTCAGGGAGCGGCAAGTAGTCGGCTGGTGCACGGCGTTGATCGGGCATACAACTGGTACTCCTCGAAATGAATGGCGATTGCCATTTCAGGTAAGGCGATGGTCGCTATAGTGACGGTAAAGCTACCAGTAACGGCAAACCGTCACAAGGGTACATCGGGTTGCGGGGTTGTCGGTCAGGCAGAATCAGGCGAGCCCGAGTTGCTCCATCATGATCGAAGCATTGAGGTAAGCACGATCCTCAGTAATGAGGCCGTTCGGTGACACTCGGCCGATGAGGCAGGAGGGCACCTCGACTACCTCACCTGTTGACCGGTCCTCCGATAGCGAGCCGCCAAAGCCCGCTTGTCGGTCCACTGACAAACGTATCCCTGAGCGGTCAATTACCAGTCAACTGCAGAGTGTGCCGAGTCGATACACGGATCGTTGTCCGAACGCGCGAGGGTTCACGGAGTGGTTGGGGCAGCGTGTGCCCCCCGGGCTGGCGACTTGAACTGAAACGAGCGAACTGTGGGTAGCACAGGGACACGGCCGGAATGGAACGAGTGGCAACCGGTTGACGCATGGAAAAGCCGAACCGAACATCCCTTTGAGCCGATAATCCGCGCAGACTTGGGCTCACCCCCCGGAGGCTGAGCTAGCGACTTTGCCGGATTGTCACTCCGCCCTCAGGGCCGCAAGTGGGTCCACGCGAGCGGCTCTGACCGCTGGAATCAAGCACGCTGCGGCGGCTACCGCGACCAGCGCGATACTCACCAACACGAAGGTCGACGCATCGGTCGCCCCCACTTCGAAGAGCATCGAATTCAGAAACCTTGTTGTAATTGCTGCCCCACCGATCCCCAACAGCACACCGATCCCCACCAACAGCATTCCTCTGCGCAGTACCAGCCCGAGGACGCCGGTAGAATCGGCACCGAGCGCCATACGTAGTCCGATCTCGTGAGTACGCTGATTCACGAAAAATGCGAGGACGCCGTAGAGACCCAGAGCAGCCAATAGCAGGGCGACCGTCGCGAACACGCCCAGGAGGAGCGTTGTCCTGCGGGGTTGGGCTATCGACTCGGCGATCACGTTTCGCATGGATGCGATCTTCGCCACAGGTACATTCGTATCGATCTCACCCACCACGCCCCGCACGGTGTTGGCGAGTGAGGTCGGATCGGCTGAAGTGCGCACCACGAGACTCATGGTGCGTCGCGGCCACTGGTTGATCGAGAAATACATGGTTGGGTAGGGAGCACTACTCAAACTCGTTCCGTGCACTCGGCCCACGAGTCCCACTATGCGTATCGTCGTTCGTTGTGTGTTACCCAGCACCAGGTTTGTACCGACGGGATTCTCTCCAGGCAGGAACCTGTCCACCCACGCCTCGTCCACGACGGCGACGGGGGCGGATTCCGGCGTATCCTCCGCGCTCAGCCCGCGACCCGCGAGCATGGGAATCCGCATCGCCTCGAAGTATCCATCGGTAACAGTTCGCGTGTATGCAGATC
>CAYTDU010000921.1:0-2556 GCA_964436395.1 uncultured Gemmatimonadaceae bacterium
CCCTTGGGAGAGGTCGAACAGCGACCTTGGTTGTTGGGCTTGAGTCGGGCATGATGCGGTCTCCCCCGAGATCTGGCCCGTAGGGAACCATTCAAGAGTGTAACTGAAGAGTCGGGCAATTGGATGGCTGCGCTCATTCGTAGGGGGCGCGAGCTTGGTTTGGTGAGAGAGGATCTGCCCGACGATCTACTGGTCGAGCTCATCCATTCCTTGGATGGGGTACACGACCGTTGGCTTGGTGAGCATTGGCGGGATATGAGCCCCGGAGATCGCGACCGCACTACGCGACTTTTCGTCTCCTTCCTGAAGAAGATCCTCGCGCCTCCAACGAGCGAAGAGGAGAACATATGAACATCACGACACTTCGTTCGTGGTCTCCGGAATTGCAAAAAGAGGCAGCAGTACGATTGGGCTCGGTATGCCTGCTCTTCGCGTCGATCAAATTCGTGAGCATACCATTTATGTTGCTGCTGGATTTGATGCCGTTCGCGACCTACGACTACCTGCTTGGCGCGGGATTTGTCATCGCGAGCATGGTGCTGTATTTCTTGGTGAGGTTCGAACGGTTCTCGCCCCCGGTACTCCTCGATTTGGGTTACCTGTATGCCGTGATAGGGGCCTTTGCGCTGGGACTCAGCATCAACAAGATGCCAATACCGACGACTCCGGTGGTCGGCTGGTCACCGGTTGCGATTTGGGCGTTCATATTTCCGGTATTGATTCCTGCCCGCGCCTGGAAGGTGCTGGTCGTGGCCTTTTTCATGGCGATCATGGACCCGCTCAGTTACCTCACACTAGTTGCTCTGGGAGATATATCGCTGCCCGAGCAGTTCCCCTGGGCGCGGTTTGCACCTGCGGGGTTTGCGGTTCTCCTTGCACCGATGATCTCGCGAATCGTCTATCGACTGGGTTCGGAGGCTACCAAGGCGCGGGAATTGGGCAGCTATCGCCTCGTGGAGCCATTAGGCAAGGGAGGGATGGGTGAAGTGTGGCGAGCTGAACACCGTATGCTGGCGCGCCCCGCCGCGGCAAAGTTGATCCGACCGGAAGCGCTTGCGTCAAACCCGGGAGCAGCCTCCACGGTCGTCAAACGCTTCGAGCGTGAAGCACAGGCCACGGCACAACTCACCTCACCGAACACGGTACACATTTACGATTTCGGCACCGCGGAGGACGGTACCTTCTTCTATGTCATGGAGATGCTCGACGGTATCGATCTGGAAACAATGGTGAAACGATACGGGCCGTTGCCGCCAAACCGCACCGTACACCTCCTGACCCAGGCGGCGCGGTCGTTGAGGGAAGCTCACAACCGCGGAATGGTTCACAGAGATATCAAACCGGCGAACCTCTTTGTGTGTCGCTGCGGTGAGATACCGGATTTCGTGAAAGTTCTCGACTTCGGGTTGGTGACCACGACGTTACAGAGCGACTGGTCTGACGATGCGCAGCTTACCAAAGACGGGCTTGCACCGTGCACGCCGGGTTACGTCGCTCCGGAGATAGCATCGGGCAAGAGAGACTTCACCGGGGCCGCCGATCTCTACAGCCTCGGATGCGTGGCATACTGGCTATTGACCGGCGAGTTGCTGTTCGAAAGCGATACCCCGATGGCCATGATAATCAAACATGTGAGCGAAGCACCCTGCACTCCGTCGGAGAGAAGCCCGTACGAAGTACCTGAGGAGCTCGACCGATTGATACTGCAGCTGCTTTCCAAGAACCCAGAAGATCGGCCTGCTTCTGCCGAGGATCTCGAGCACGCGTTGAACCAGGTACCTGTTGACGCGTGGACTGAATCCGAGGCGGATGCTTGGTGGGCGACGCAACAACCGACCAAGGTGAGCGATGTGGGCACCGTGAGTATGTCTGAGTCGTCAACGCTGGTGCGTGCCGTAACCCACTGACAATCCCGCGATGCACACGTTGGAGTGGGGCGGACTCGCGCTGCAGATCCCAACCGCCCAAGAAAGAAGGGCCGAAACGCCTCACGGCGTCACGGCCCCAAGATCATCGGCCAGAAGATGCGCTCCGCTGCTAGGTTCACGTTTTTGGTGTGCCGCGGGCTCTCCTGACGGATGATTCGATTGGCACATAGAGCAATACCTGTGCCGCCCATTTGAGCGCCAATCAGGGGCGCTACTTGGATGTTTCCGTGACTGCCGAATGCCGGAACGCCCTCGTGCCGGTACTTGTTGCCAGATGGTGCGGCATGATTTGCCGTCGCCTTGGTATGATTGAGGCGCCAGTTCCGCGGAGAGTGATCAACGGGAATCCGATTCCGCAGCCCGCTCATCGATGCCTTCCAACGCATCCTGGGCGACCTCTGCGATATCCTCGTCTTCGTCTTCCAGCAGCTTTTCGAGTGCCGGACGAGCGCTCTCATGCCCGATTGCGCCGAGCAGGTCTGCGGTGTCACCTCTGCGCGCGGTATCATCTCCATCCAGGCTCGGCAATATTAGGTCGACGAGGCCGTCGAGGCAGGTAGGCGATTCGTCAATGGCATTTTGAGCGACAAGGCTGAGCCCAATCCTGGCCTCTAGGGCGCTCTCGTTC
>CAYTDU010000922.1:0-2552 GCA_964436395.1 uncultured Gemmatimonadaceae bacterium
GGTTGTAGTGTTAGGAGACTATGGGTATGATCTCGGCTCTGCGCGAGGCCACGTGAACACCGCGGAAGCCCTGCCGTCCAGCTCCTGAGCTTGCCGGTGCAGACCCCAGAGCCTGCGCCGCTGACTCGTGCCCTGAGTTCGCGTCGTTGAGAGCACCGCCTGCTGACCCTGCACTTGACATCACGGTCCTCATGTGATATACTAGTAACGCGCGTTACTGACACGTGTTACCCTCGCCAATGGAGAACTGACTTGCCCCGGACCCGCATTACCCAACGCCAAGTCGCTCACGAAGCCGGCGTCTCCCGCACGACCGTCTCTCTGGTGTTGAACGACGTGCCCGATGCGCACATCAGCACCGAGACGCGTCAGCGGGTCCTTGAAACGGCTCGACGGCTCAAGTACTACCCTGACGAGGCGGCCCGTCGCCTGGCGAGCGGGAAGACACGAACGATCGCCCTGGTTTGGCATCGCGCCCCCGACCGCACGTATCGCGATGCGTTCTTGCCGGGGCTATTGGAGGGCGCCGCCCGAGCCGCTCGACACTATGGGTACCAGCTCCTGTTCAGCCCCGTCGAGGTAGACGAACCGAATGGCTCCTATGCAGCGCTGGTTAGGGAGCGTCACACCGCTGGTTTGATCCTGTCTGGACCCCGGTCCGACGATGCCTATCTGCTGGACCTCCACAACGATGGCTTCCCGGTAGTCCTGCACGGTCGGTTGAACGGCACTGGCATTCCCTGCGTGGACGTGGACAACGTGAATGGCGCCATATCAGCGGTCAGGCACCTGCTGATGCTCGGTCATCGTCGCATCGGGATGGTCACCAACGCTCCGCTGGTCTACACGGCCAGTCGCCAGCGCCTCGAGGGATACCGGAGGGCCCTGGAGGAGCAGGACATCCCGTACGTTGAGGAACTGATTCGCCAGGGCAACTTCGATGAGGAGAGCGGCTACGCCGCCATCAGAGAGCTGTTGTCGGTCCATGAGCTGCCGACGGCCGTCTTCATCGCCAGCGATATGGTGGCGATGGGGGCAATGCGTGCTTTGCAGGAGGAAGGTGTCTCGGTACCGACGGATCTAGCCGTCGTAGGCTTTGACGACATCACGGCAGCCCGTTTCATCACCCCGGCTCTGACCACGGTCCACGTGCCAACCTTCGGGTTGGGATGGAGCGTAGCGGAGTTGCTGGTCCAGATCGTAGAGCAGCGGACTCCAGAGGAGACGCAAGTACAGCTAGACGCAAGGCTGATCGTGCGCGAGTCGTGTGGGACCCCGATAACCGGTGCAAGCTAGCCTTTGTGTTAACGTTGTCTTGATGATTGTAGACAAGGCGCACATAGTGTGGTATCATTAAACCGGTTTCATTGCAATCGGTTGCAGTTCCATCCTTCGCATGAAAATGAGTCTTGCAAGACGCGTCACGATTCGAGATGTCGCCCGCGAGGCCGGTGTGTCTCCGGGTACCGTATCCCGGGCCATCAACGAGAGCCCGCTAGTCAACGAGGACACCCGCAGACGGATCCTGACCGTCGTCGAGGAACTCAAATACACGCCGAATGTCCTGGCCCGGCGCCTGTCGCTGGGCAAGACCCTGTCCGTGACGGTGATTGTGCCTTTCTTCACCCGCCCTTCCGTCTCCGAGCGGCTGAAGGGCGTTGTGAGTCTGTTGTCTCGCAGTCAGTATGATCTGGTGATTCACAACGTGGAGACACCGGAGCAAAGGGCGGCCTGTTTCAAGGAGGTGCCGCACAAAGACCAGGCGGACGGGGTCCTCAGTGTTTCGCTGACGCCGATGGACGAGGAGGCGGAACTACTGGCCGAAGCGGATCTGCCGATCGTGCTTATTGACGCCGAGCATCCCGCTTTGTGCGGTATCCATCATCAAGTGACGGTCGATGACGTCGCTGGTGGGAGGGCGACCACCGAATTCCTGATCGAACTGGGACACACTAGAATCGGTTTCGTGGGCGATATCGTCGACAACCCCTTCAATTTCACGTCTAGTCGGGATCGGTACTTGGGATACCGGGAGGCTCTTGCTCTAGCCAGCATTCCCTTCCGGAGCGAGTACTACGCTGAGGACCATCACGGCCGTCGACAGGCCCGGAATCTCGCGGGAAGGATGCTGGCACTTCCAGACCGTCCGACAGCCATCTTTGCCGCCAGCGACACGCAGGCGGTGGGCGTGCTCGAGGCAGCACAGGAAGCCGGCATGAGGGTCCCGCAGGATTTGTCCGTCATCGGGTACGACGACATTGAAGTTGCAGATATCCTGGGGCTGACGACGATGGGTCAGCGGCTGTTCGAGTCGGGGCAGAGAGGCGTGGAGTTGCTGCTCCAGACCCTGGAGGACCGCGAGACGGAACCAGTACGTGAGGTGCTGCCAACGCAGCTCGTCATAAGAGATACTTCAGCACCGCCCCTGGTCTAGCCGATGTCGGCGTTTGGGCGAAAGAAAGGAGGTAGCGGATCGAGACAAGGATTTGGCAGAGCAACCCAACGCATGGACCAAGATTCAGCTATAGGTGTTAGCACTAGGAGGAAAAGAG
>CAYTDU010000923.1:0-2547 GCA_964436395.1 uncultured Gemmatimonadaceae bacterium
CCACCCATTCCGTCTGCAACCACGAATAGGTGCCCTGTCATCGCGTTCAAAAGCTGTGATTGGCTATCCGGCTCGAGCGTGGTGCGCCGAATAACCATCGACTTCTCCAGCTCCGCGATGACGAATTGGTCTTCGTTCTTCTCACGGACCTTCCCGATATCGCTCAACCCCTCAACATCAATCGCGATGGACATACTTGAATCTCCAATCAAGTGCGCCGCGGTAACCACAGCATTTTCGACGAGCAACAGCCAACCGGCCATCATTGACGCCGACGCGTGTCCGGTACCTACTGCCAGTACCGCGGCCGACCGTAGAAGTCATATAACAGGTTTTCGTACTCTCGGTTCACGGGAGCGGAAGGATCGTACTCGGGGCTCCGTTCAACCTGCCCCTTGGTAAGGTCGACTGTGACGGTCTTCTGCAGCCAGTCGGCTGACTCGATCCAAGCCGGTGGCACGAGTACCTTCTTTCCTGGCAGCCAATTACGAGTATCCACGACGATGTATCGCACCGTCCACGAGTCGTCATCCAAGATGAAATCCTCTACGTGGCCGATCTCACCGTCGACAGCTTTGATGTGGTACTCGACGAGCTCGTTGGCCGAACGCAGCAAACATTCGTCCTGATTCGGATCAGAGGGTTCCCCCGACTCAGGATTCACGTCATGCAGGGGCGCGGGATATGGCACGGGTCCCAACGCATGGGTACCGGCCCAGTAAAAGGGCAAACCGTAAAACGAGTGGTATTCAACCTCGTACTGGCGGTGCACGGGAGCATGTTCCTCAAGCCTCGGAGCGTCTTCCACCTGTTTCTTGACGAGTTTCACCGGGAAGAGACAGGAGGCCCAGTCCGGACGACCCAGGAAAAGCGGTAAAATCAACACTTGGCGGCCCGGCAGCCAATTGCCGGTGTCCGCAACCATGTACCGGACCGTCCAATTTGGATCGTCTAGCAGGAAATCCTTGCAGCGGCCGATCTCGCCATCTTCGGCCAGTAGCGCGTATCCCTTTATCTCGTTCATGCTTCTCAGCATTGCGTCTCTCCCTGTTTTACGTGCTCGTTGCTAGCGCCGAGAGTCAGGCGACAAGACGCACATCGCACAGAAGATCAGATACGTTTGTCGAAGTAGTCTCGAACACTGCCGAGCCAGCCGCTGCCGCCTCGCGGTTTGGCCCGCCGCAACAAGCCTCCGCGAATCCCGCTCCAACATCCTGGCAAAACAGCTCAGAATCACCATCGCCGACGCTCTCAAGCTTCCTGAAGTCGGCAATCCGTGACGACAAAGCCTCCGGTACACCCTCGAAGTTTGGGTTATCTCTGTTCCGCTCACGAATGGTTTGCATCAGGTTTACCATGATCGCCGCTCGTGCCGGCGAGTCACCAAATACCTGCCGGGCCGCCCAGTCCACGGCGTAGATTCTGAGTGCGAGCAACTCGAGCTTCAGGACGCTCAAATCCTGCTGCGAGCATGTGTTGAGCCTTTCGAGCACGGATTCCTCGCCATAAGGCAGAACGAGCATGTCCCACAAAGCGCCCGCGACCTCTTCCGGCGTCATATCATTTGTAACTGTCGTTGCCATCATTTTCAGCTCCCGTTGGGAGTATGGAGTCACACTACGCGGCCGCCACTGCCTCCGCGTCGAACACACCGTGTTCGAACAGCTCCTGCGCCACTGTCTGGTCTACGGTGACCTGGTGGAACCCTGAGTCCCGAAGCACATAGCATCTGCTGTCTCCAACATTCACAACAAAGAGGTTCGGGTAATTCAGGTATGCCATGGTCAGACCGGCAATTCCGGTTGTGTGTCCAACGCGAGAGTGCTGTTGCTCACCGCCATAGTCTTTCCGAACTGCGCGATCAGGAATTGGTCTCCGTTCTTCTCATGGAGCTTTCCTACATCACTCAGGCCTTCGGCATCGATCGTGACTAACATATCAGCACTCCTGTTGCCACGAATCTTCTGCGTTGAACGTCACCTTATACCACACAGATCCATCGTCACAGATAACCACCAGCCACCCGTAATCGGTCACTATTGCCGAAACTGGTTTCCTATAATTCAACACTGTGCTCCTTCTGCGGGTCTTTCTTAGTGGGTCCTGTTCGTGTCGAGCCTGGTTCCGAGTGTTTGCCCGGAGGTTTCTCCGACCGAACACGCTTCTCGCCTGGCTGCCCTCCGGACCAACTAGCATCGCGCAGTGCCCGCCGAAGCAGAAACTCGATTTGCCGGTTGACGCTGCGCATTTCGTCGCGAGCTGCAAACCGAACCGCCTCAAGCAGGTCGGAATCCACACGTATCAGAAACGACTCACGATTGGCCATGATTCTCTATCCACATTGTGAGATCAGAAAAAAATTAGCATACAAAGCAATAGCAAACGCTTTCCTAATTGGCTATCGGATGATTGCAGTCGACCGTAATCCATTATATTGCATATAGTTAATAATTTTCACACAAGCACATCTTGTACACCTATGGTTGACTTCATTGTGATAGCTAATTAATATTACTTTGTGTACGAAGTAAATGCAAGAGGCTAGCG
>CAYTDU010000924.1:0-2541 GCA_964436395.1 uncultured Gemmatimonadaceae bacterium
ACCATCTCCGGCTGTGCACGCAACCCCGTCACTGGTGGCTACCAGCTGATGTTGATCAGCGAAGGCCAAGAGATCGCGATGGGGCAAGAGTACGATCCTCAGATCGTGAACCAGTTCGGTCTCTATGATGACCCCGCCATGCAGGAGATCGTGTCCAGCGTCGGATCGCGAATGGCCGCGAACTCCGAACGGCCGAACCTCCCGTGGTCGTTTAGAGTGGTTGACGATCCACTCATCAACGCGTTCGCGGTCCCCGGTGGGTTTGTGTACATGACGAGGGGCATTCTGGCGCATTTCGATTCCGAAGCCCAGATGGCAGCGGTCATCGGTCACGAGATCGGACACATTACAGCCCGCCACTCTGCGGCTCAGATCAGCCGACAGCAGATCGCGCAGATTGGTCTTGGGGTGGGGGTGATACTCGCGCCGCAGCTCGCTGACTTCGCCGGCGTTGCCAGTGCCGGATTGAGCGTTCTCTTCCTCAAGTTCAGCCGTGACAACGAACGTCAGGCAGACGACCTCGGATTCAAATACATGACCGACGCGGGATACGATCCACGCGGAATGGTGGACGTGTTCGAAATGCTTCAACGGGTAAGTGGTCACCAGGAAGGTGGGGGTATTCCCACGTGGATGTCGACTCACCCCGATCCTGGCGACCGACAGCAACGCATTGGCGCGGCGATTGCCGCGACCGGGAGCGATTTCTCTAACGCGCGCGAAGCGAAGAATGAGTACATCCGACTTCTGGACGGGATGGTATACGGCGACAACCCGAGAGACGGCTTCTTCAGGGACGCGCTTTTCTTGCATCCCGACCTCGAATTCCAGTTCCGATTCCCCGCCGGCTGGGCAACCGTCAACCAAACGCAAGCGGTGTTGGGCCAGAGCCCGAATCAAGACGCAATGATTCAGCTGTCGTTATCTGATGCCGCCAATGCAACGGCCGGCGCACAGGCCTTTGTAGCTCGAGAGGGCGTTACGAGCGGACAAGTTACCTCGAGTACCGTCAATGGCTTGAGGGTCGCCGGAGCGCACTTCAGCGCACAAAGCGATCAGACTCCGCTGCGCGGAATGGTGCGCTTCATCGAGTACGAAGGCGGTGTATACCAAATGCTGGGATTCTCCGTGGAAGCGCAATGGGCAGGCTACGAGCAGGCAATATCGCAAACGCTCTCCAGCTTTGCGCAGCTAACCGACCAGTCGGCACTCTCGGCCCAACCGATGCGGATCAGCATAATCACCGCTGACAGGTCGATGACGCTGCGGCAATTCAACGAGCGGTATCCATCTTCAATCCCGCTCGAAGAACTTGCCATGGTCAACCAGGCAGAGCCCTACACTGCGTATGCTGCGGGTGATTTGGTCAAGCGCATCGTGGGTGGCGTGGACCGGTGAGCCCCTCGTCAAACGAAAACCAGGGAAGCACAATTGCTACCGGCAGGAGCCCGGCCACAGTGGTCTTCATCGCCATAGCAATTGGCGCAGTGATGAGTTTGGTGGTGCTTGCGGTGATAGGTGTTACTGCAGTCAATCAACCGATCGTAGATCTTCCGTCAACAGTGATGCGCGTTGTTGGCCTCGTGCTATTGGTCGTGGGCTTTACAGCTACTGGTCTGTTCTCAGGTGGCATTCCACGGCGCCAATCCTCCGAAACAGAGGCCGCATGGTGGAAGGCGAATGGTGGCAAGGCAGTCGCTACTTGGGCCTGCGCCGAAGGTCTAGCAGTCGTCGGAGGTGTACTCTTTGTGCTTCTGGGCGACCTGGTTCTGTTGGCGGGGCTTGGTGGCGGAGGTCTGGTGATCCTTATGCTGAATCGACCTGGCAGGATGATGGAAGGGTAGTGAACACCCAACACCCAACGCCCTACATCCAACGGTAAGTGTGGATAACAACGGGATTGTGGTTCCCCACCCAACCCAAAAACCTATCCGCGTTAGCCCGCGTCACTCCGCGGCGAACTAACTGACTGCAAGAGGGTGAAGATGGCTACTGATATGAAGGCGCTCATTGCAAACCTCACGACCTTCTACGATCTCACCGGGAAAAAGGTCATCCACGTCGGTGCCGGGGGAGGTCAGTTAGTCTCGTACGCGCGGGGCGTGGACAGCGTTCTTGCGGTCGACACCGACGCCGACGCAATCGAACACTTGAGGAAAGCCGTAGAATCAGAGGGGCTCGACGACCTGTTTTACATCGTCCTTGGCGACTTTGCAGAAGTACATGAGTGCGGCGACGTAGTGTTCTTCGAGTTTTGCCTCCATGAGATGAATGAACCGGACAAGATGATCTCTCACGGACTCGAGCTTGCCCCGGAAGTACTCGTGATTGACCACGACAGAGAGTCGGAGTGGGCTTGGCAGGCGTGCGAGACCGAGAAGGTGGAGAAAAGCTGGTCCGCAATTGAGCGTTTCAACGTCGTTCGGTCGCAGAACTATCGGACAACACATGAGTTTGAGACGCACGCGCAGCTAATCGACAAAATCTCCTGCATCGGTGAGCCGGCACTCGAGAGAGCGAAGCGGTTTGAGGGCTCAACGG
>CAYTDU010000925.1:0-2538 GCA_964436395.1 uncultured Gemmatimonadaceae bacterium
TGAGCGGAACCGTCGTACGGACGACCGATGGTGGCCAGACCTGGATCGCGTCAACCGTGCCCGGCGCGGACTCGCTGCAGTTCCGAGACATCGACGCCATCGACGCAGACACGGCCTTTGTGCTGAGTTCGGGAGGCGGGGAAAGTTCTCGAATCTACAGGACCACCGATGGCGGTACGTCATGGACATTGCAATTCATCAATCCAGACACATCAGGCTTTTTCGACTGCATGGCGTTCTGGGATTCGAAGCATGGTGCAGTATATGGTGACGCTGTCGACGGGTCGCTCGTAATATTCACGACATCCGATGGAGAGCACTGGATCCGAGTGCCAGAGGAAGGGTTGCCTGCCGCGCTTCCCGGTGAGGGCGGGTTTGCGGCGAGCGGCACATGCCTGGTGACTCATGGTGACAGCACCGGGTGGGTTGGAACCGGGGCCACCAGCACTGCGCGCGTGATCAAGACGACCGACCGCGGATCCACATGGTCAGCGTATTCAACCCCGATAGTGAGCGGATCCGGAACATCGGGGATCACCACCGTAGGATTCCGAGACACCTTACTAGGCATGGCCGCGGGAGGGGAGATCTCAGACCAAGAGACCCACAGCGACAATGTGGCTGCTACCGCCGACGGCGGTTTGACCTGGGAGTTGGCCGAGCATCCGGTTATGACCGGGGCGATTTACGGCATTTCGGTTGTCCACGCCGCCGAAACACCAACGGTGGTGGCGGTTGGGCCGGGCGGCGCTGACTTCACGCGTGATTACGGTGCGACGTGGAGTCGGCTCGATTCGCTCGAGTATTGGAGCGTTGGTTTTTCCGAAAACGGCATAGGCTGGGCTGTCGGCCCGGAGGGAAGAATCACCAAAATATCGTTTGGCTTGCCGAGCGCTGCAAATGACGTTAACTGATGTGGGAGATCACATTAGCCAGGAGGCCCCGATGAGTGAAGGTCGCGAATATTTGAAACAAGTACAGGACGCTCTCAGGAAGTTCGAGGAGGCGGTGGTGGAACGCGAAAAGCACAAACCCCTCGAGAGCAAGGTAACCCGTCAGCAGGCAGTGGATAGCGCCCGTGAGAAGGTGGTCGATGTCGTCGTGAAGCTCGTGACGGCCGAGAAGATGAAAAAGCAGTAGCGCGGAACTATTGCCTGGTATGACGCGCTTCGCCCTGCCGTCTTACCTCAAGTACCTTTGCACGTTCGCCGGTGCGCTTTGCGTGTCCGAGTGGTTGTCGTTCACGGCCGCAATCTGGGTACTGGCGTTCTTTTCCTTTGTGGCGCTGCGAGAGTATTTCTCGCTCGTCGACATACGCCTGGAGGACAGATGGGGAGTTTTGGGCGCGTATGTCTCGATTCCGTTCATGACGTATCTGATCCAGATCCACTGGTACGGCATGTTCATCATATCGATCCCCGTCTACACCTTCCTCGTAACACCGCTGCTCGTCGCCCTGGGTGGCGCGGAATCCAAGGGTACCGTCTTCTCGATAGGTGTCATCGATCTGGGGCTCTTCTTCTTCGTTTACTGCATGGGTCACATCGCCTACCTGGCGATGTTCTCGACGTGGATGGCGGCACTGCTGATTGCCGGTGTCGCATGGTGCGACCTTGTGGACCGGGTGTTGATCAAGAAACCAAACCGCAGTCCACGAGTCGTTTCAGTGAAATACCTGGTGGCGGTACCACTCACCGTGTTCATGTCCGTGGCACTGGCCGGTTGGATGACGCTGCCGGTAATTCACTCGGTGGTGCTGGGGCTACTAGTTCCGTTTCTCGTGCTGGCGGGCAGCATCGCGACGGGCGCGATCGAATCTGATTTGGGCATCTCCAAAGACCGCTTGCTGCCCGGCACCGGGCAGATAATACATGGCGCCAAGTCGTTCCTCTTCACCGCTCCGGTGGTGTTTCACTACATCCGGTATTTTTGGGAGGAGCCCCTCTTCAGGTGATCCCGCCGCTTCGTGTGCTGATCCATATCGTTCTCGTGCGGCCGATACTGCGTCTTGTGTTCGGGATCACCGTTACCGGGATAGAGAACCTGAGGGGGTTGGATCAGTTCATGGTCGTCGCGAATCACAACAGCCACCTCGACACCCTTCTCCTCTATTCAATTCTTCCGGCAAGGCACATAGAACGAACCAGTCCCGTTGCCGCTAGAGATTACTTCGCGAAGCCGGCGTTGTTGTTTGCGATTGTAGACTATCTGCTCCGTCCGATCTGGGTAGATCGGGACCACAGGAACGGCGACCCCGTGGCCGAGATGATGGCCAGGATCGACGAAGGTCACAACATCATCATCTTCCCGGAGGGCACACGCGGTGAACCTGGACAATTACAGCGGTTCAGGAGCGGGATCCATCGCCTCGTGAAGAGTCGGCCCAAGATTCCGGTAGTCCCCGTGTTTCTGCACGGCCCTGAGAAGTCATTGCCCAAAAGCGCTCCAATGCCGATCCCACTTTGGAACCACGTCGCTGTTGGCCCGCCTCATTCGTTCAGTGGAAGAACGCAAGATGCAGCTCAACTGTTGAGGGAG
>CAYTDU010000926.1:0-2531 GCA_964436395.1 uncultured Gemmatimonadaceae bacterium
GGTTGTCCACCACTCAAGGGGTGGAGCACTGGGTGATATTCCTCTCCAGAGGCACATTTGGTGGGCTGGATTTTGACGCAGTGGCTATAGGGCGGCATGGTAGCGCGACACCTATCGGTGTCGGTACACACCCAATTGCGGACGCCGATTCGGACGCGACGCAATCCGAGGACATCGATGCAGTATACGCTTTGCAGAGATCTGCAGATGGATCGATTGGTTACTACGGCTCAGAATCCGGCACCCTCACGATATCGAATGCGGACGACGATCGCATACGAGGTGAATTCAACTTCACTGCCGAGTTCGAATTCGCCGTCGGAGCGTTTGGCGAGATCCGTAATTTGACTCTCGAGGGTTCGTTCACGGCGGTTCGGGGCGACGTCCCCTCGATCGGTTCCTGATTGGTGTTGATCGACACCTGCCCCAGGGCGATCCCGCTATGGTGTGTATTGGTGTTTGCGGTGGTCTGTGGGTGTGCGGAGCCTGAAGCCGACGCGGGTGTTACCAAGAGAGATTACTCGACCGGCACGCACGTGGTACTGCTCGGAACAGGCACACCGAACGCAGATCCGGAACGATCAGGGCCGGCCGTAGCAGTCGTGGTGAACGGCACCCCGTACCTGGTTGACGCCGGACCTGGAGTGGTCAGGCGGGCTGCCGCGGCAGCGCTAGCAGGGGTTGCGCCGCTCGGGGTCGCCAATCTCGAATACCTGTTCCTGACACATTTGCATTCCGACCATACTGTGGGCCTACCGGACCTCATCTTCACACCGTGGGTGTTGGAGCGAAAGGTGTCGCTGCAGTTGTACGGACCTCCTGGTTCCTCGGATATGGTCGATCATCTGCTGGCAGCCTACAGTGAAGACATCGATGTCCGCATCAATGGCCTCGAGCCTGCCAACGAGTTGGGTTACCGGGTCGAAGTGAGTGAGATCGAGCCCGGATTGGTTTTTGAAGATGGCAATGTCAAGGTCACGGCGATACCGGTTCACCATGGAGACTGGCAGCACGCTTTCGGTTTCCGTTTCGAAGCTTCAGACCGCGTCGTGGTCATCTCGGGCGACGCAACCCCGAGCGATGCGATCGTGGAGGCGTGCGGTGGCTGTGATCTGATGGTCCACGAAGTGTACTCACAAGCCGGATTCGAACGCCGCGAGCCGGTGTGGCAGCGGTACCACGCCGATTCGCATACGTCCAGTGTACAACTGGCGGATCTGGCGGGCCGTGCCAAACCCTCCCTGCTGGTACTCTATCACCAGCTGCACTGGGGCACTTCTGATGAAGACCTGGTGGCTGAAATAGCCGCCCGATACGACGGGCCGGTGGTGTCGGGCCGGGACCTCGACGTTTATTGAAATACGCAACCATTAGAAGGACGTACAATGACGGTTAGTGAAGATAAGTGTTTCCAGGATTACTACGACGACGACATGAACCATTGCTACGGCTGTGGTCAGTTGAACGAACACGGCCTGCGCATCCAGAGTCGCTGGGAAGGAGACGAAGCAGTCACTCGGTTTCGACCCAAGCCGTATCACACAGCTATTCCAGGGTATGTCTACGGCGGACTGATCGCCTCACTGATTGACTGCCATGGAACGGGCACTGCCGCCGCGGCCGGGTATCGCCAAGAGGGCAGGGAGATGGACACCGAGCCCCATCTGCGGTATGTGACCGCATCGCTGAATGTAGAGTACCTACGGCCCACACCGATTGATGGCGAATTGGAACTGCGTGCACGTGTTCAAGAGATCAAGGGCAGGAAGGTGGTGGTTGCCATATCATTGTATGGAGGAGGTAACGAATGTGCGCGCGGTGTTGTGACGGCGGTCAGGATTCCCGACAACTGGGGTAAATAGCGTAGCAACCCGATTAGCTGGACCGTTCTCTCGCGGGTCTCTTGGCGTCGGCCAAGAACAGGGCGAAACCAACACCGATCAAACCACCGAGGGAACCAGCCAGTAGATCCCAAAGGTCGCCGCTCCGGTACCAGAGCATACTCTGCACGAGTTCAATCAGTGCTGCAAAGGCTACTGTGATCGCCAATACGCGTGTTGCCGAACGCAGGTTCAGCAGAGCGAGGTTCCAACAAAGAAGTACAGCCACACCACCGAAAAGGGCGACGTGTACCACTTTGTCGAGGCCAGATACGGCAGCGTATGCCCCACCGGACAACGGTGCGAGAGTAGCGCCAAGGACGACGGCGACATATGTGAGGAATACGAGTCTTCGAAAAGCCCGCTTTTCACTCGCGTTAGTTGACAGTTTCATGGAGACTGATGATAGCCTGAACGACGTTTTCTCGGCAATGGGACGCAGACCATACTCGAGCCAAGTCACCATGCGTGAGACATGAGCAAGAAAAAGCGCCACTTCGAAGTGGTCGTACCATGTGCCAGTCGAAAACACAAGGTACGCCTCAACACCAAGCGCCTGTGGGCTTCGGCCCGTTGCCCAAAATGCAAAGCGCCTGTAGACCCAACCCGGCTACGGCGTGTATTCGGTATCGCTGTCGGCGGGTATCGCGC
>CAYTDU010000927.1:0-2527 GCA_964436395.1 uncultured Gemmatimonadaceae bacterium
TATCTCCGTGTTCCCAAAGCTGAGGCAGCCTCACCGAGGTCGTTGCACAGAGCTTTCTGAACGTGAGACTGAGTCAGGTGCGGTGTCGCCAGAATCCTGACCGGAATCCTCGCGCCTCGCACCGGCTGGTGCAGATTCAGGCTGGATCGAGCGCGACCCTGTCTTTCAGGTGATTGAGCCGATTGAAAGGCAGCACGCCATCGTGTTGAAGTCGGCCGACCACAATGCCGGGAGCCACGCCAATCGCGTCGGCAAACTCGGTGATGGAGTCCGCAGTCACTTTGCTTGTCTCGAGGAAGCGATCGTACGCCTTGCGAGGAATCAAGGTGTCGCACGCGAAGCGATTGGCCTGTTCCTCGGCGGCGCAATCCGACAATCCATCTGAGGCATCCACATAGACCTTCTTCTTGCTGTCATAGAGGAGATGTCCTGCCTCGTGGTAGAAGCTAAACCAGAAATGGTCGTTGGTCCCGTGGCGCAAACTGAGCGCGAGCATCGCCTTGCTGGGCGTCAGCCACTGTGCCGCGCCACTCAGGTGCGTTCCTTTGAACTCCGCGGCGAGGACCAGAGCCACTCCGCACTCGCTGCACATGGATCGAAGGGTGGACATCGCCTCGTCGTCCATGGTCTGTCGGGTCATTCCACGTGCCAGGCCCAGAACTCCACCAAACGCCTTGTCGTGGAAAGGTGCGCAGTCCACATCACGCGCCCGCAATTCACTGAGCCGCAGCCATGTAGCGGTTGCAGGCAGCGATGGCTCGAACGCCCGTGATTGTCTGAAGGCCACCAAAGGTTGCGAGTACTGCTTCTGCCACGATTCCACACTTCCAACGCCGAAGAACCTCAACAGATTGCCGACCCGCTCGGTGGTATCGCGAGTGGAGGGAACGAGCCCTCGCCCGGCAAGCTCGGCATAGGGGAACTGGCCAGCCCACTCTTGGTGCTTCTCCATCTCTGCAGCTGCCTCTCGCCGCGCCTCGAAGAGCCTGTAGTTGGTGTCGAGGCCGGTCCAGAGACGGGCGGACACCCCAAGAACACGTTCGAGCTGAACGGCTGTCTCCGGAGTGACGGGAGCCTTGCCGTTCACAATCAGGCTCAGGGTCTTCGTGCTCATGCCGATTCTGGCTGCAAGGTCCGTCTGGGACATCCCGTAGACAGCAAGATGTTCACCCAGAATCTCGCCGGGGTGTATTGCGTAGTCAGGACTGAATTCGTACGTTCTCTTCGTGGCCATCAGTGATAGTCCTCCACCGCGAGTATCGTGATTGCGGTGATTCTGGAGAGGTCATAGCCGCCGTCCTCAAGCATCGGTACAGGCTCGTGGGCGGGTTCGAAGACAATCCGAAAAGGGTCTTTCGCGTCGACTGCGAACTTGCCGGACCTGTTGCCCTCCAGCTGGTGGCGCCGCACCGGCTTGAAATAGGGCACCTCCTCCAGTGTGGGCGCAGAAACCAACACGGCCATCCGGCGTGTGATCAACCGGGCGTTCTCCTGCCCATACTCCTTTCGCAGCAGTTCCCGGCTGTTGAACACACGCTCGAGTTTCCTGGTGCGGAAATAGACCTCCACGCTACGGCTCCAGTATAAAACTATTTACCTGATAAGTAAACCAAACTCCCACAGAGTGTGGGCACCGTTCGTGTCTCAGTCCACATAAGGCCAACGGCCTCTGGTATTGCCATGCGGTAGGATGATTGCGGCTGGACTCGTTCGCGAACCGGATTGGGTACGGTGTCCCCTGGATTTCGCCAAGAATCTCTGCACTACTTGCTGGACGCGATCGGGAACTCCAGCTTGTCCTTGTTCGAACGATAGCAGTTGTAGCAGGTCGGTTTGATGATGGTTGACTTGCTCGGCTGTCCACAGATGTGACAGTAGCGCTCGACCTCGCTCTCATCTGACTTCTTCTTCCACTTGCTGTAGCAGTCCTTGCAGTAGGGCACCTTGGGGTTCAGCTTCACTTCCGCACGGCAACGAATGCAGAAGCCGGAACTCGAGTTGCCGCCAGCCTTGACCCTCTGCAGACCCTTGTGCACCTCCGAAACCTTGACCCTATGCTCAGTGCCTATTCTGAAGATCCTCTGGGCTTCCTCGTAGATCTTCCCATACAACTCAGGTTCCAGCTCCTTGCTGACGAGTATGCCCATTTCATAGTTGTGGACCTGGGAGAACTCATAGAGATTCATGGAAGTCACGATGGCTTCGTTCTCGTTCAGGTAACACTTGGCGTGAAGATGTTCATAGACGCTCGTACGTATTGATGGTAGGCCCTCAAGCCAGATCTGCTCTGCGAGCGCTAGCTTGTTTTCGCGGAAGACCAAGCGAACATCAATCTTCATTCTGTCCAAGTCTTCGAGGCTCTGTTTGATGCGTTCGTTTATCTTCAGGTACGGACTGATAAGAAACAATCTCTCTTTTGCTTCGCTCACCATTTGCTGCAGGTGATGAGAGATACCTTCTGTGACCAAGAATGTTGCCAAGTACCTAGTCTCCTTTCGCAACCGACACGGTCGATGCCTACCGTGAC
>CAYTDU010000928.1:0-2517 GCA_964436395.1 uncultured Gemmatimonadaceae bacterium
AGTACGTCCACATGACTACAGACGGCGGCGCCAGCTGGCAGGTGATCAGCCCGGACCTATCCACGGGCGACCCGGAACTGCTGCGGAATTCCGGCGGGCTTGTGCGCGACAATCTAGGGGTGGAATACGGCGCTCTAGTATTTGCGATCGCGGAATCGCCACTCGAAGAGGGTCAAATTTGGGCAGGCACCAACGACGGACTCGTCCATGTCACCCGAGACGGCGGCGAGAATTGGACCAACGTCACCGACAACATTCCAGATCTTCCGCCCCTTGGAACTGTCAGCAACATAGAGCCGTCGCGGTATGATGCCGGAACCGCGTACATCACAGTCGATCTGCACCAAGTCAACAACCGCGATCCGTTCATTTACAGGACGACCGACTACGGTGAGAGTTGGACCAAGATCGTGAGCGGCATTCCCGTGAACCTGTTCAGTTACGCGCACGTGGTGCGTGAAGATCCAACTCGGCAGGGCCTGCTCTATTCGGGCACGGAAAACGGACTCTATGTCTCGTTCAACGACGGGGAGAATTGGCAGCCGCTGCAGACGAATCTACCTCACGCCCCGGTCCATTGGCTCGTGGTGCAGGAGCATTTCAACGATCTCGTGGTTGGAACGTACGGGCGTGGCTTCTGGATCCTGGATGACATAACTCCCATCCAACGGCTGAGCCAGGAGATCGTCGATTCCGAGAGTTACCTCTTCGAGCCACGCGCGGCATATCGGTTCCTGATGAAGGGCGCTCCGATGGAAATACACGACGATCCGGCCCTGGGCGATAGTCCCCCGTACGGCGCGTCGATTCACTACTATCTGAAGTCAAAATCAGACAGCGCGGTCAAGATCACGATTCTGGATGGCCAGGGTACATTGGTCGACACGGTCAAAGCGACCAATACTGCCGGAATCAACCGTGTCTGGTGGGATTTGCGGCACCATGCCAACAGGCCGCCCAAGCTTCGCACCGCTCCGCTATACGCGCCTTGGGTGAAGCTCGATTCTACCGGCTATCGCGGCATCAGCACCTGGGGTGTGCGCGGTAGTGGCATACGCCCGTTAGCGGCTCCCGGCACGTTCACTGTGCGGCTCGAGGTGGATGGTCAGACGTATACGCAGCCCCTCGTTGTCAGAAAGGACCCGAGCTCCACACCCACTCTCGGAGACATCAATCAACAGGTGGCAATGTCGCTCGAGATCCGCGACAACCTCTCGGAAGTGGTGGACATGATCAACGAGGTCGAGTGGGTACGCAAGCAGATCTATGACTTGAACGCTCGACTTGCCGGACATGAGCAGTACAGTGCGGTGGTTGCCGGGGGCAACGAACTCGACACTACGCTCATCGACTTCGAACAGAACCTGTTTCAGATGAGACTGACAGGCGGTGGGCAGGACGTGTTCAGGAATCCCGCGAAACTCTATGCGCGGTTTGGTTTCCTCTACGCGGATGTCGAGACCTCATGGGGAGGCGTTGGATCTGACTGGCCTCCCACGCAGCAGGCTAGGGAAGTGCACGAACTGCTGAAGGGTCGGCTTCGCGACTATCAGGCGAGATTCAGGTCGCTGAAAACCGGTGAGATAGCAGCGTTCAATGCCACGTTGCGCGACAACAACCTGGGAGGGTTGGTTACAATCCAGCCATGACTTGGTGGAAGGCGCTCAGGTCAACTTGCCCCGGGCCGCTTCGGCGGCTCGGGGTTTTTCAGGTCTCAATGTCGCTTCCAGGATCGCGTCTCTTCAATTCCTCGATGCGCTCCTTTCCCATGTTCTTGCGTCGTTCGGTTTCGTCCTCCAGCACCGAAACGGAACCCCATTGAGTCTTCCCGTTGTTGTCGAGCTTCACGGCCAGCACCGTTCCTTCATCCACTGGCGGGAGTTCCCATGAATCGAGGTTTACCTTTTCACCCGACTCGTCTTCGACAAGCACCACCAACTCGCCTTCGATCCGATCTACCACATAGGTTTTTTCAGTTTGCATAAGCAGCGACCGCCCTCCATGCACTCTGCAATAGTGTGAGACCACCAATACCTTCCATCCCAATCGCGGCTTTACCAGTACTAACCGTGTACGTGCCGTCCTTCGCGCCGAGCACCAACACATCACCGTGGACATCGGTCCTATATATGTGATCGGCTACGTTGCTGTAGTATCGCAGAGCCCAGCGGTTGGGGTGTCCGTACGGGTTGTCGACACCGCATGAAACGACGACAACTTGCGGCTTGGTCGCATTGAGCCACAGTGGGGTCAAGCCGTCCCGGCTCCCGTGATGTGGTGCTTTGAGCAATGTTACCGTCGGTACACCCTGCCGCATGAAGTGTTGCAGCTCTTCGGCCTCGGAATCGCCGGTGAGCAGAGCCTTGAAGCGTCCGTACTCGACTAGGACACCGACCGAATTGTTGTTCTGATCGCCGTGTTCCAGTGGCGGCAAAATCGTGAGTTCTACGCTACCCAGGCTGATAGTGCGCCTGTTCGCTTCGAAGTACGTTATGTCGGAAGCCTCGATTGCCTCCA
>CAYTDU010000929.1:0-2513 GCA_964436395.1 uncultured Gemmatimonadaceae bacterium
GAGAGCCACTGTCGTTCCCGCATAAGTGGGCAGGTCGGTCGAACTGACTCCGAAGAGTAGCGAAACCAGAACTCGACTCACCCCCCACGATCCGACGAGGCCGACCACGATCCCGATTCCAGTGAGGAACATTCCATGACCCACCACCTGTCGCAGCACGAGCCTGGAAGGTGCGCCAAGGGCCATTCTCACGCCGATCTCTTGCGACCGCCTGCTCACGACGTACGAAATCACGCCATAAATCCCGACGGTCCCGAGAATGAGGGCAATACCGCTCGCGATACCCAGAAGCAGGACTGTAAACGACGTTGATGACATCGCATCGCGTACGATTGACTCCACCGTACGAGGTTCCACCATTGGAAGGCGTGGTGCGACCTCCCTTAGCGCCGCTCCGGCGGAAGGGATCAGACTCAACGGATCGGCGTTGGTATGGAGGACCACCGCGAACGACAATGCGACCTCAGGAGTCCCGTGATGAAGGCCGGCAATGAGTGGTAGGTATATCAACGGGGCCGGTACCTCGACCAGATTCTCGAACCGGACATCCTCTGCCACGCCGATCACTTCCCAGTATTCCGTGCTGTCACCTTGTGCTCTGAGCCGTCGGCCGACCACTGAAGCAACGTCGGGCCAAAAGTGACGGGCCAGTGCTTCACTCACCACAGCCCCGCGCATTCCAGCGGCGCCGTGTTCCCAAGAGAGATCGCGCCCCTCGACCAGGCGAATGTTCATCGCCTCGAAGTAGCCGGGGCTCACTTGTTTCCGGTCGACCAGCGTGCCCAATTCGCCGGGAGGAGTCGGGTTTTCCTCGCTAGCCATCGGACTTGCGGACTTGCTTTCTGCGAGGGGCACCGCGGTGATCAGCGCCGCAGCCCGTACACCTGGGATTGCCGCCATCCGTTCTCGAAGCTGACGGTGAAATGCGTGCACGCGTGCTTCGTCACCCCACTCCGCTTCGGGTAGTGCCACTCTGAAAGTGAGCCTGTCTGTACTATCAAAACCCGGGTACACGTTTCTGAGTTCCAGGAATGTCCGGGCCATGAGGCCTGAACCAACGAGGAGCACCAGCGCCAAAGCTACCTGTGCAACTACCAGTAGGCTTCGTGCGCGGTGACGCTCCCGACCGGAGGTAGTGGCTTTCCCGCCTTCCTTGAGCGTGCTCGATAGCTCGCTGCCGACATGGCCGAAGGCAGGAAAGAGTCCGAAAAGAAGTCCCGCTGCAACGGAGATTGCGGCGGTGAACAACAACACGCTGCCGTCGATCCCAATCTCGAGTGCGTTTGGAATTGCCACCGGGGCGATCGCAAGCAATCCCTTGACGCCGAAATACGCCAATGTCAGGCCGAGGACGCCCCCTCCGATGGCCAGCGTTACGCTTTCCGTGAGGTACTGGCGAATCATGTCGCCGCGGCTAGCCCCAAGTGCAACTCTCAATGCGAGTTCACGCTGTCGTGATTCTGCCCTCACAAGAAAGAGGTTAGCGACGTTTGCGCACGCGATCAGGAGAACGAATCCCACCGTGCCCAATAGGATCCAGAGGGCCTGCCTGACGTCTTCGACGTAGAGTTCCTTGAGCAACTTCACGTCTGGCGCCAACCCTGCTTGTTCGATGATCTCCGGCGAGAGTTCTGTTGGGAAAGCGTCCGCGTACTGGTACAGAATGTCGCGCATCTCTGCCTGTGCGGATTCGATCGTTGCCCCGCCAGCGAGGCGCCCCACCCCAATGAGACCGAGGCTCCCCCGAGGTGGGTCCGCCATATCTATTTCGATGGGCGTCCACACGGTTGCTTCTTGAGGGAAATCGAAACCCTCCGGCATCACGCCTATCACCTGGCGCATCACGCCGTCCATCTCGACTAGACGGCCAACGATACTTTGGTCGCCTCCGAAGGTTTGTTGCCAGAGTCCGTATCCCAGAATAACCACAGGCTCGGCGCCGAGGTGATCTTCTCCTTCTGCCAACCCCCTACCCAGCATCGGCTGCACGCCCATAACGTCGAAAAACGGCTGTGTAACCATTGCTGCGCGCAGGCGCTGTGGCTCGCCATCGCTGATCAGGTTGATTGTATGGTCCGAGAACACCGTAAACGACGAAAGGGATCTGAATCGTTCCTTGTAAAACAGGTACATGCCTTCAGAATGCGGGACTAACGGCAGGTTCAACCCGGGCGCCACATGGTTCACGGACAGGAGCCGTGAGCTTTCGGGGAAAGGCAGGGGATTCAGAAGCACCCCGTCGACAACGCTGAAAATCGCCGTGTTCGCTCCTATACCCACCGCAAGCGTAATGCCGGCTAGTGCCGTGAAGAACGGTTTACGTATCATCGTTTTCACGGTAAATCGGATATCTCTGAGCAATCCTTCCATCGTCCAACCTTCCTTGCGCAAATACCACGCATCCGGGAGAGCGCCCAACGCATGTCTGAACCAACTTTGCGGCGTTGCGGTCAACTCGGCGAGCCATTCCTCCACCCAATCCCGCCGGTATTCGGTTGGGACGAGTAGCGAAG
>CAYTDU010000930.1:0-2508 GCA_964436395.1 uncultured Gemmatimonadaceae bacterium
AACTCGCCGCGCTTCAGCGCGTTCGCTCCAAACATGTCGTCGAGGTCTTTGACGTCGCCTTCTTCAATCCCGGCAGCCGTATGGGCATCGTCCAGGAGTTCATCGAAGGGGAAGACCTTTCAGACCAAATGGGGGTTCTCACACTTGACAACGCTTTCGTCAGAACGATCTTCCAACTCGCCTCGGGATTGGCCGACATCCACGCCGAAGGCGTAGTCCACCGTGACATAAAGCCTCAGAACGTTCGCGTTGACAAAGAAGGCATTCTCAAGATCATCGACTTCAACTTGGCGCGCCCCAGTGATGACGCTCGAACGCACGGTTTCATCGGCACGCGGGGATTCGCTGCCCCCGAACTCTACGCGCATGGATGGGTTGACTTCGACAGCGCGATCGACATGTATGCCCTTGGAGTGACGGCGTGGACGCTCCTCTTCGGGGCGAGGCTCCCCACCGATCTAATCTCACGACCGCCGCAGCCCGACGCCTGGAAGCGGGCGGGCGGCGGATTTCCGGTACACCCGGGTTCCATTGATCCCGAGCTCATCAACCTCCTGTCGGCGTGCATCAGTGAATCCGCCGCATCTCGACCCAGTTCGTCTTCAGTGGCCGAACGTGCTGGGAGTGTACTCCTCCGGGGACGGCACCGTGCTCTCTTCGTCGATGAGGCTGGCAGCACTCACGATCTCTCCGCTATGAGTCCGAGTGCGAAGCTAAACGGGCCCCACGGAACTGTTGTCATTCAATACGACGGACTCGAGTTTCGCATTGCTGATGTCTCCGGTGAGGTCTGGGTCAACAACACTCGGGTTGCCACGGGGATGCACCTTCCCGAGGGGTGCGTCATTGCACTCGGGGGGCCGGCCCGACCTGCGCGCGACCGGGTGTTTGTCACCATGGACATTTCCCATCCAGAGGTGGTGCTATGAACATACTCTCCGCAGGAGATCGAGTTGGACACCGCTACACGATCGACGCGGAAGTGGGCCGCGGCGGGATGCAGGAAGTCTACAAGGCAACCGATGAGACCCTTCGGCGCCAGGTCGCGGTCAAGGTACCACAAGATGCCAATGCGGCCCGGAAATTCAAAGAGAGCGCTGCCATTAGCGCCAGAGTGAACCATCCGAATGTGGCAAAGACGCTCGACTACTTCGAAGACAGCTACGGCCGCTTCTACATGGTCGAGGAACTCGTCTTGGGGGAGAATCTCCGTGCGGTCGCATCTCATTTTGCGCGACTCGACCCACACACTGCGGCACATGTACTCCACCACCTCGCTCGTGGGGTTGCAGCATCCCACCGCGTCGGGGTCGTACACCGAGACCTCAAGCCCAGCAATGTCCTTATCGCTGGTGGGCTGGCGTTCGATGCCGTGAAGATTACCGACTTCGGGATCGCGCGGATGGCAGCGGAGGAAATCGGCGACGCAGTCGCCGGGGGCGAGGAAACCACGCAGTCGTCGCGCACCGCTCGCGGGCAAATCGCGTACATGGCGCCAGAGGTCATCACTGCCCCTCGGGTGCCGTCAATGCCTGCTGACGTGTGGGCCATCGCGGCGATTGCTTGGGAGCTGCTTACCGGGATACCCCCATTTGGAACGGGATACGTCGCCGTGAAATCGATTCTCATGGGTGAGATGCGCGACTTACCTCGGCAAGTCGAGGTGCATCCGCAGTTCGGCGAGTTGGCAAATGGCGTGCACAGCGTCGTCCTCCAATGCCTCCAGCCCGATCCGTCTGCTCGCCCTTCGGCCGAGCAACTCGCACACATCTGCGATGATCTCTGTTACCTCCCCCCGGTGGGTAGGGAGACGGGAACTGTGGATAACTATCCGCATGGGACTAGGGCGTTTGGCTTCATCTCGTCGACGGTGGACCCCGTGTTCTTTCACAGCAAGAGCGTCGTCGGACGTACACCCAGGGTTGGTGCCAGCGTTTGGTTCATGAAGTATCCGGGCCAGCCCAGACCGCGGGCGATCCCCGTCGTTCCAATGAAGGCGCAAAAGGACCAAGGGAACGACCCTGCCATCTAACTAACTGAGACAGACCAATCCGGCGGGCAACTGGGCAACGTGAGCCCGCCGCAAACCTACTACGGATGCAGCAGCGAGTACTGGCATCATACAGAAGGTGCAATGCGTGACTGGACTGGGTGGACAGGATGCTGTTTTGTCGGACGCCGCTCGAAAATCAAGATCATTTCAAGCCATAGACTTTCGACCGCCGTCGAAATGCGGGCTCGCCTCCTTCAAGTATTCGACAGATGTGTCGTTGAGTGGCAGCTACGTCGATCGACCCCGCGTCATCGATCCTGGCCTTGTCGTTGGTCGCACGCAACGGGACAATGAGCTCGGAATCAGAAAGTACGGCGATATTCGCGTTGTGTGTGGCGATGATCACCTGGCGGCGTTCCTTGATTTTCCGGAGATGAGGAACGAGAATGTTGGCCACGAACAATCCGTCGAGGTTGTCCTCCAACAGCACCCGGAACTCGCCAAGGCGAAGGTCT
>CAYTDU010000931.1:0-2501 GCA_964436395.1 uncultured Gemmatimonadaceae bacterium
GGTATGGCAAGACCTCACACGGTTCCTCAAGCCATCGGCTTACGCGGGCCTCTTCGTATGCCCATCGGCCGTGGACCCCGCACAGCCCAATGTACTGCACGCGGGAGAATGTTGGGTGTATGCCGCCAAGGCGTTGCTCATGCAACCACAAGTTGAATGGGCACGCCCACGAATTGCGCGGCATAATCCGACAGTCAAAGCTCTCGCGGAAGCGTTGCCATACCGCGGACTTGCCGCCCCAGACACGGCAACAGAACCACCCGTTTGTGCGCAATGCCTCGCGCTCGATGACTTTGCATTGCTCCTGGTCCCGCGAGTAGAGAGAAAACCACGCAAGGTCATTGCGGGGCGTGATGTACTGTGCGGACCACTTGGCGAGCTTCAGCGAATCCCCGCCTATCAGGAAATCATCTTCGAGTACCATAAACCAGTCATTCAGTGCCGCCGCCCGGTCGATGCAGGTGCAGACGTTGTGCGCCATACCCAGCCGCCGCTTGTTGGTGATGGATTCGACCGGCAACCAGTCAACCGTTTCCAATATCGCATCAACGCCGCGGGATGGTTCATTCTGCGCGACTATCATCCATTCATCAGGTGACGGGTTTTGCGCTTTGAGGTGATCGAGTACGCGGCGCAGATAGTGCGGGCGGTTACTGGTTGGCATTGCAATGGGGATCATGGGACTCCTGCTCCGGTTTCACGACTCTGCCATTTTCATTTGTGGCTCCGTAACTATGTTGTTCTTGCATCGTATTTCGTGTTTGCAAACCTGATCGGCGTATTATGGTTGAGCGTCGGCAATCCGATCATGCTGTCGAGCCATATCAGCGTTTGCCGTGGATTGCGACACAGTTCTTCGTAGATGATGCCGACCCAAGCGTACATCTGCACGTGTTGCGCGATCGTTATTACTGCGGTTGTAATATTTGTGTATGCCTGCTTCAGCCCATGCACATGGCCCGCTAGACGTTGGCTTTGAGCCATACACCGCCAATCCCGAGACATTACAACAATGTGGACATTGTACCCGGCGCAGCAGAGCGGCCCTGTCAAGTCTGACAAGTGCGGCCATTGGCCAGCATAGGGATAACTCCGCCTCCACACGATAGGCGTTTGATCCGTCGGGGGCGCCGAATCCCAGTGCTGGCGCTTGTCCCAGTCGCCAAGACAGCCACAGTTAATCAGCATCCGAGTCATAAGATGGGTTCCCGATGACTCTGGGCCAAGCACCAGATATGCCCGTTTTGTGATCACGTCAATTTCGTCCATGCTCTTTCATCCTCCATTAGCCGGTCAAATCGTTCTTCCTCGCTCTCGCCAGTGATAATGCCTTCCTCTTCCTCCATTTCCCGGCGTTGCTTCTCGCGCTTGGCTTTGAGTTCCCGCAGGCGTTGCACTGCTGTAAGGTTGTCAGTCACGGGTCTCCTTTTCGATCTTGGCAAGCCGTTGGCGAACATCATTCATGTCGTGCGCTAGTCCTGCCCCCTCCATTGCCGAAAGTGATAGTGCGACGGTTGAAACAGCAAGGGCGATGATTGCGTATGCCATGTTGGCTCCTTTTGCTTCAGAACTGCCGTTCGTCGACACATCAGCCATACAGGAGGCTGAGTCTTGCCGAATAGGACGCCGAGCCATACCCGGCCAAACACGAGAGCGGCCAGCCGTTCACGCCATGTCATTTGCCAGCAGGATATTGATTGCTCACCGTCGTTGTATACCGGCAACGGTCCGCACTCTTCATCCGTCATGCTTGGCGGCTTTTGAAGTTCCTTGTTTGCTTCGGGGAATACTCGTGGTGTCATGTTGGCTCCTCCGTTACGACAACACTCAATTCGTCAGCGCTGGGCCTCGTTACTTTTATCTCGTATTCTGGATGCGCTCGCCATGCTTTAGCTTCCTGAACTTATCAGAAATCCCCGTATACGCAATGCAGGTATTCGCAAAGGCAACCTTAAGTCTCACGGGGACGAGTTTGAGCAGTGCAAATATCTTGGCAACGTAGTCCGGGTCCTCTCGAATAAGTCGGGCGGTTACGCGGAAGGTTCCAAGTTGTCTAACGTGCATGTCGGGCTCCTTATTCGTAGATTTCCTCATGCATCGCGGACCGCAATGCAGGGTCGTCTATCTCGCGCAATAGCTTATCAATTTCCGCCTCCGTGTCAAGCAACTGTTTTCGGGCCTGTCCGGGATAGCTCACGCTCGGGTATATGTAGCCCTCGGTCAAGTTCTCGTATGCGCCGGATACGGCGTCCACCTGGTCGTCATGCGAGCCGGCCGGAAATATCGTCACCTCATCCAGAAAGGCATCAATCCACGGACCGCTGACCAGTTTGATGTTGCCTGCCTCTGCCGCACTTGCCCACGGGGCGGCTCTGGTTGACTTGCTCCCGGTGGGATGTTTTGCGTCGACCACGAAGCCAGGCAGAACATCACGGCGGTAGTAGTCGACGACCGATTTGCCGCTTGCCCCGCCCTCCTGCTCAAGTCCGATTCGGACCTCA
>CAYTDU010000932.1:0-2499 GCA_964436395.1 uncultured Gemmatimonadaceae bacterium
CTGACGAGATTCTAACACTGTTCGAGCGTCTCAATGAGGAGTACCACAAAACCATCATGATGGTCACTCACGATGCGCATGCCGCCGAACGAGCGCACGCGATCACGCACCTGGACAAAGGAGTGTTGCACCAATGAAGTATGCACGCCTGATCTGGGTCAATCTCGTCCGCAACAAGCGACGCACGATACTCACGGTGCTCAGCGTGTTTGTTGCATTCTTTTTGTTCACGACGCTCAGGTCGGTAGTGACGGCGCTGAATGCAGTAAGTGAAGTCGGCAGTGAATCCCGACTGGTCGTGAGCAGTGCGATGGGTATAACCTTCCCGCTGCCCCAATCTTACTATGAGCGACTGCGTTCGCAGGAACATGTTGAGAGCGTAACGTGGGCCAATTGGTTCGGAGGAGTGTACGTAGATCCGTCCAACTTCTTCGCTCAGTTCGCGGTCGATCCGGATACGTACCTAAATATGTATCCAGAGATCGTTGTTCCTGAGGATCAACGTGCGGCGTTTCTAGCCGAACGTACCGGTGTGCTGGTGGGCAGCGGGCTCATGGAACGGTTTGGATGGACCTTGGGACAATCCGTCACTCTGCAAGGCACGTTTCTCCCCGGTGACTGGGAATTCACGATTAGGGGAGTATACGAACCGAATCCGGCGAGTTTTGGCGACCAAATGTTCATCTTTCACTACGATTACTTGTACGAAGGCTCCAACCAGCAAATGAGCCCAGGTTGGTATGTGCTGCAACTGGCGGATCCCACCTCGGCGCCCGAGGTGATAAACCGGATCGACGCCATTTATGAGAACTCGACCGCGCCGACCAAGACCGAAACTGAGCGGGCCTTCCAGACCGGATTCGTTACGATGTGGGGCAATATCGGCTTCCTGGTGCAGGTTATTGGCACCGCCGTCTTTTTCGCGATTCTCTTGGTGTCAGCCAATACGATGATGATGGCGGGTCGAGAGCGAATCGGTGAGAACGCGGTCCTCAAGACACTCGGGTTTCCCGACAGTCTCCTGTTTGGTTTCGTGCTCGTAGAAGCCGTGACAATTACGCTGCTGGGAGGAGCACTCGGCGTGTACGGTGCGAAGGCGCTGTTCGGGCCCGGAAACTTCATGACCACGTTCATACCGGGCTTCGAAGTGCACTCGAGTACGGTGGTGCTGGGGCTGACGATCGCGATAGTGCTCGGCCTCGTCAGCGGCTTCGTGCCGGCATTCCAGGCAATGCGTCTCTCTGTGGTCCAATCACTTCGGCGCGTGGCTTAGGAGGGCAATGTGAAGATCCCCATCCTGTACAACCTACGAAGCCTGAAAGAGCGTCCCGTCTCAACACTCACGACTGCCGCGGGTATGGCTTTGGTGGTTGCGGTGTTCGTGGCGATGATGGCGTTGTCGAACGGATTCCGCGCCGCGATGGTGAGGACCGGCACGTCAGACAATGCGTTCGTGTTGCGGAGAGGCGCCACCGCCGAGATGTACAGTGGAATCGGCAGGGGCGATGTCAGCATCGTCGCCGGTATGCCGTTTGTGGCCCACAACACCGAAAACCTACCGCTGCTCAGCCCTGAGATATTTGTGGTGCTTGGGCTAAGGCGGGTTAACGGCGGTTTGGCAAACGTGGTGGTTCGCGGTGTCAGCACTCGTGTTCTTCAGGTTCGCGAGAATGTCCAGATCACGGAGGGACGGACTTTCCAGCCCGGTGCGGCGGAAATTATCATAGGTGAAGCGATCATCGACCGGTTCCCCAACACCGGCGTAGGCGACACGTTCAGGTTCGGCGGCCGCGAGTGGACCGTTGTAGGCCACTTCTCCGCTGCCGGTTCGTCGTTCGAGTCTGAAATCTGGGGTGAGAACGAACAGTTTATGCCGGTGTTTCGCGGCGAGGTGTTTCAGTCGATCACGTTTCGCATGGCCGACCCCGGTTCCTTCGACGGCATCAAACAGACCTTGGAAGATGATCGCAGGTTGTTCGTGGAGGTGTTTCGAGAGAACGAATTCTACGCAAGCCAGTCGGAGATGCTGGGCGCGATACTCAACTTCATTGCCGTGTTCATTGCCGGGGTAATGGCGGTAGGAGCCGTGTTCGGCGCGATCAACACCATGTACGCCGCGGTGTCGTCGCGTGCTCCGGAAATTGCCGTGTTGCTCACACTCGGATTCAAGCCACGCAACGTGCTCAGTTCGTTCCTCGCGGAAGCCGTACTGATTGCGGTTCTGGGTGGAATCGCCGGGTGCCTGATTACGCTGCCGATCAACGGGCTCGTTACCAGTACCACTAACTGGAACTCCTTCAGTGAAGTTGCGTTTGCTTTCAGGGTGACGCCCAACGTGTTGCTGAACGGGATGATTTTTGCCGTCGTCATGGGACTCATTGGCGGGTTCTTCCCGGCCAGAAAGGCAGCCAAACAACCGGTGGTGGTGGCGCTTCGAGAAGGGTAGAGAACGGGAGAATGATCAATATCCAATATCCAATGTCCAATGGCCAGTGTCCA
>CAYTDU010000933.1:0-2497 GCA_964436395.1 uncultured Gemmatimonadaceae bacterium
TGTTGCTTACCGACGTGATCATGCCGCAGATGAACGGGCGCGAACTGGCGGACCAGTTTTTGGCGTCACGACCGGCAACCAAACTGTTGTTCATGTCCGGGTACACAGATGACGCAATAGCGCACCACGGTGTCTTAGAGCCGGGCGTGCAGCTGTTGGACAAGCCGTTTGGAGCAAGCGAGCTACTTCGGAAGGTGAGGGGCGTGCTGGATACTTGAATGGTGCTCACGCATTACGTCGTGTTATCCTACGCAACCGTTCCGGCTGGGCGAGGGCCTTCCAATTCCCAGCGGAACACGACCGGTGCAGGAAGGTCAGCAATGCTGATCGGCTCGGGGGGCTCTCTTTCCGCCTCGAATGATTTAGCTGGACAGACCGTCCTCTTCGAGGAACATGATCCCGTCATCCAGATCCCGCGGCGGCGATGAAGTCGGAGTGAGAGGACGTCGTGGGCCTATGCCCCTCATCGCCAGGAGGCGAGTACCGCACCCGAGAAGAGGATGAGGATCGGGAATCCGCTACTCCTCCCTGAGGGTGCCCGTGGGATCGATACGCATGGCATGAGACACGGGCACGGCCGTGGCCGCGACACCAACCGCGATCAAGATGAATGCGACTAGCGCCAGAATCCGTGGGTCGGTCGGTGTCGTTCCCACCAGGATTGATTCGAGCACTCCCCCACCGGCGTACGCCCCGAACAATCCCAGGCAAACGCCGACGAGACCGAGCACTCCGATCCGTTTCACAACGCCCATGGTTACGGATAACCCCGGTGCCCCCAATGCTCTCCGGATACCGATTTCTCGTTTGCGAGCCGCGACCGAGAACGATGTCACTCCATATACCCCGACAGCGGCCAGCGTCAGCGCCAAAACGGCAAATGTGCTTGCCAGTACCATGTTGAAGCGCTCTGACGCTACCGCCGCGCGCACCGATTCCGATGCGATTACGACCCGCTCGAGAGGCGCCGACGGGTCCAACGACTGTATGCGCCGGCGAATCTCCGGGACGATTTCACTTGGCGATGGAGACAGCCTGGCCGATAACCACATGCCCGGAAGTTGAACGGCGTCGAACGGGACATAGAGCGTGGGCTCGGCC
This sequence comes from uncultured Gemmatimonadaceae bacterium, assembly GCA_964436395.1. Classification (GTDB taxonomy): domain Bacteria; phylum Gemmatimonadota; class Gemmatimonadetes; order Gemmatimonadales; family GWC2-71-9; genus JBDGYW01. The sequence continues at coordinate 1,102 of CAYTDU010000933.1, forward strand.
GGTTCGCCCGGTTCGGGAGTGACGTTTCCGACCACTCCGGTGATCGCTCCCGCAAGCCAGGGGAGTTCCACTCTCACGCCCAATGGGTCGGTTCCCCGAGAAACGAGCAGGTCGACAAAACGCTCGTTCACCACGAACCCCCACTCCCCGGCTCCTCCGTGCTCCAGATCACGGCCCGCGATCAAAGGAATCCCGACGGTTTTGAACAGGTTCGGTGCTGCCACGCGGAGGGTGGCGAGTGGATATTCGCCGTCGTTCGAGGGCGGCATTTCAGCCACTCGTACCGGAAACCGGAATCCCCTCTGTTCGGTGATCTCGTGGCTCGATAGGCTAACGGATTCCACTCCAGGTATGGAATGGACTCGAGACTCCACTTCCGAGAAGAACGCCAGCGCGTCTTCCCCTTCCGGCGCGCTCAGGGGTTCGACCGAGACGGCGATCAGATGGTCCGGGTCATAGCCGCGCTCGTGAGATGCGGCCGATTGGAACGAAGCGATCAGCAGCACTCCCAACGCCACCAATACGGTGGAGAGCGCGATTTCCACTGAGACTAGTCCGCCCTGTACCCGACCGCGAGCAGTTCCCGGAGTGGTCCGCCCGGGGCCGTGGTGGAGTTGTATGCCGTCGGCGGTTCTCAATGCGTGTATTGCCGGGAGTGCTCAGAAAACGATGCCGGCCACGGCAGTGACAGCGAACAAGACGAAGAACACGCGAACGTTCAGCCCGATGGCAACTTCTCGTGGCAGCGGTGGCGCAAGGGCCATGACCGATCCAAGGGCCAACCGGCCGAGTGGAATGCCGATGGCGGCACCCGGAGCAGCAGGCGATACATGGTTGAGAACACTGACTACCCTCCCAGCGCGCTGTTGGACGGTAAGACTCTCGCGTCCCTGGCGTAGGAAACCAACTGCGCAAGACGCCTACACTCGTCACGCAGAACGGATTCGCCGGTGGATGTGAGGGCGTAGTAGCGCCGGCGCGCGTCGGCGCCAGTCGGTGCATCACTCTCTATTATGAGCCCGTCGTCTTTGAGTCGTTTAATGGCGCCGTAGAGCGTCCCTGCCTCCATCGATACTTGACCATGCGTCCGGTCGGCCACGTCTTTGATGATTCCGTAACCATGCCGGGCTTCATACGACAGGGACAGGAGGACGTGGTAGGACACGTGCGTCAGGGGCAGGAACTCTTCGAAGGATCGTTTCATTGCGACACCTCGCGTCCAGTTCAATATACAGTGTCGCTATATATAGTCTCACTTAGTAGTTGTGGCAAGCAGGGGGGGCAACTTCGCTTACCTGAACGTGACTCCTGGGACGAATCTTCAAGCATCGAGATCGCGTTAGGGTCCCGCACCTCTAGGAAATGACTACCGCACCCGACGCTTAGTTTCCTCAGG
>CAYTDU010000934.1:0-2495 GCA_964436395.1 uncultured Gemmatimonadaceae bacterium
GGAGACCAACTCCCCTCCCACCTCGATGTCGGTGTTGTCGCTGTAGTTGCGATGTAGATATGCAGTTTCACCGACAAACGCGAGTTTGAATGGCAGCAGTATCTGCTGTCGTCTGAGCTGACTCTCAAACTCCGGCGATCCTGAGATACCAGTATGCCCGTCGTTTATTGAAGCGACGACGGGTGCCAAGAAGCGGTAGAACTCCATTTCCGTCAGCGGAGCGGTTATCTGCCGCTCAGCAGTGTCAAACACGCTGTCCATCTGCACCTTGGTCGAGTATTGGTAGAATCCTCCGTGGCCCTCCTCCAGCGAACTCCGTAGCACGGCGAAATCTTCCCTCAACTGACTGACCGGCAGCTCGTCTTGACGAATCGGCGACTGGTTGACGTGGAGTACGGCGGTTACGGTGATCGATGCGGTTACGAGTACCGTCTTGCTGGTCATGGCGTTCTCCGGTGACCTCTACGAATATCGGCGTGACCAACAGTACGACGGATCCAAGTAGTTGTTTCGCACCGCACACCGCCTTTCCCCGATGCGTTGTGTGGCGCGGGAATTGCTAAGAAGTTCTGGTGGGATCTCGACGATATCGCCATCTTCTGAAGACGTTCAGAAACCCATCGAGACCGAACTGCCACTCCAGGTGAGAGAAACGCACTATGTCTAAGGAAGCGCTATCACAATTCTTGAAGAGTGTTGCCGAAGATCCAGCACTCCAAGACAAGCTCATCGAGTTCGCCGCAAAGCAAGGGTTCGAGTTCACCGTGGATGAGCTGTCCGCTGCTGATTTGGACAACATCTCCGGCGGGCCGACGAGGCGGGTTGAGTATTTCACAATGAAGGAGGAAATCGAGACGATCACCAAGCCACCGTCGACCGAGATTGATCCCAAGATGCCGTAAAGCGCGTTGACGCGTCGTCGTCAGGTGCAAACCGTGCCTGGCGATCTCAACCAGTCGCACGACTCGAGTAACCCCATAACGGCGTGGTAGCGCTCGAGCACCCCGGCGTCGCTCATATCTGCTGCGATGTCGCCACATGGCTTCAAGCGGCACGCGAGTTCCGGAGGTTGCCCCGCCCGCATCAACTCGCACTCCAACTGTTCCCTGTCCACCGAGCTCGCGAGAGTGAAAAGGGCGTTGCCGCCAGGTTGCAGCGCAGCCGCACAATTCATGTTCGGTGACGGCACGTGCGCAGCGGACAACCACATCATCCAAAAACATGGAGCCCGTCGGAATCGTTTGAGCACGTGTGAGGCAGCGAGTCGTGCCACGCCCGGGGCATAGCCGTTTTCGCGTGTCAACCTCGAAAGAATCGCATCGACCTTTTCTGTTTCCGAAATAACCAACGTGCCGGGATCAATTGCTACCTGGTGTCCGAAGAAGCCAACCTCCAAAGAGTGATGCCGAGCCAGACGAGCCAGTTCGGTGAAATCGACATCGCACGTGATGTCGCGGAAACCACTATCGGAATACACGTCGCTAGTATGTGCCAGCTTCCTATCTGGCCCGTAGGATCGCATATGTGGCGCGACAGACCTGGGGTCGAGAACGTGGCGGCTGGTACCGCCGTAGTCCACCAGCAGGGCAGCTCCGACGTTGCCCTCCGTCGACAACAGCTTGGCCAAACTCTCTACGAACGTAGGCAGGGACGGCGGCCAGTAGACATCCACCGGCAATAGACCACAGGCTTCCAGATCGGCAATCAATGGCTGCAAGCCGCGGAGGTACTCAGCGAGCTCCGTGGGCAGATCTGCCGCTATGCCATTGTCGTCCTGCCAACCTTCGGAGAGAGGCACCAACGTCTCCGCAACAACTGATGCTTCGCTGTCCAGTGCGTCCCGATCAACGTGCACACGCGAAATCGCCTCGGCCTGACCTCGAACACGTAACTTCTCTACCGGGAAAGCATCGATCAGTTCGTTGCAGAAGACCAAACCCTTGAACGGTCCCTGCCAGCTCAACTGCCGCGCGTCACATTCTACGACCCGGGCGCGTCCAGCGCCGATGTGTTCCTCTAGTATCTGTTCTTGCAGTTGGCGCAACGACGGGCTCAACTCTCCTATCACGTATTCGAAGCGTGTGGCGATTTGATCCCATTCCGAGTCCGTGGCCCGCGCGGAAACGTAGTCGAGCACGTCACAGGCCAGACAGCCATCCCCACCGCCCAGCTCGAGAAATGTGAATGTGTCGGTGGGTGCCAGGAGGCCAAGGGCAGACCAGCGCGTTACAGTCTCGCGGATTCGTTCCGCCAGAGCCCACCCGAACACGGGGCTCAGTAAACGCGGGTAGGTTGAGAAGTGCGGCTCTCCCGCAAATCGCACTTTGCCGGCGCCATAGTAGCCTACCTCGGCATCGTACAGGCAACGTTCCATGTAGTCGGCAAAGCTTGGCAGCACTACTCGCTCCCCTTCACCAACGAACGCCATCTGAACACCAACGGTGAAAAAAGACTCAAGGCGGCAAGCACCCACAACGCGATCGCGATCGGCAACG
>CAYTDU010000935.1:0-2491 GCA_964436395.1 uncultured Gemmatimonadaceae bacterium
CCTTCCGGCAACAAGATGATCGCCTCGACGAACATCGGCCGACCCCAAAACTCCGTTAGCAACTCACTTTGTATGCGAACATGCTTGATGTACTTGGTGTCATGGCGTTCTGGAAACGGCGGAATTTCGTTGTCGAGGGAGATTTCAACGGTCCGATTGCTCTGCGGATCGATCCGGACTTTCTGAGGTGTGCTGTAGAAGTTGCCGGGCTTTCTGGCCCACTTCTGTCCTTCCCCCTTGTCAGGCGGCAGCTTCACGACGTGCCCATCAGCCCGGTTGAAGGTCTCGTAGCGGTTCAGCAGGCCCTGCACCCAGTACTCACCAGCGGGAACCTCCGCGAGGCTCGCCCGAGGAAAACCGAACACCGAGCCGTCGATCACTGCTTGTTCACCCGGGCCCAACCCCTCCACATCTACGCCAAACACCTGTTGTGCAGTGGGACCCGAGCCGATCTGGAATCGGGGTTCACGCGTGCTGTCGTTTGCAATCATTAGGAGCACACGCCCGTCCAACGCCTCGGCACTCCGTTCTTCAGGAAACGAGACAGCAAACTCGATTCTCGCATCCGATTTGCCACACCCGGCGAAGAGGGTGCATATAAGGATTAATACGGATAAACGTTCACAACGGTACTTGCTCATTCTTCACTCTCCAGTCCCACCTATGTTCCGGTGTCACTCTTATCGGCTGCTTGCCATACGACCAAAGCGCCACGTGGCCAGGAGACACCGCGTTGCGGTTTCCCCTGACCACGAACAAGTCACCCATTCATGTGAGAGCTGTTACGATGGGATGTTCTCGTTTGCTGCCTTCTCCTGTAGCGGCACTGGGAGACAAGTGTCTGTCCCTGCCCGATCGGGAAACAGGTCGAGCCCGTCGACCAAATAACGACGCAGAGTCGACAGCCGTTCTCCGGTTAACCAAAGCTCACGGGAGCGTTCTCTCGCCATCAACTCGAGATCGTCTACAAGCACCCCGCTGAACGCAATCGCGGGGAGGCCCCAGTTGTCGGCACGAAACTGATTGACAATTGCAGCGGCTCCAGCAAGGTCACCAGAACGCAGTAGGACTTCCGCTACAATGAGCTGCGCTTCAGTTCCCGACGACATAGCAATGGGTGTATCACCCGTGTCGTACTTCTTCTGCTGTGCAACAGGTACGGCTGGGTTAAACGACTGCAGGGTCGGTTCCGAGGCTAGTAGGCCCAAGGATACCCACTCATCAAAATACGGCCACCGTTCGAAATTGTTGCCTTCAAAAGTCCCGTCGCCCACCGTCCAGCGTATAACCTCGTTTATCGCCCAAGTATATCTGACGACCTTGCTCTTCTGCCCGATGCTGTTGTTCGAGTAGATGGAGTAATACGTGAAGTCATCAGGCACCTGGGCAGCGGCGGCAGAAGCAGCCGAGAAGTTCCTCAACCACATATTAGCCCGGGCCTGGCCTAATCGAGCTGCCGCAACGAAGTCGTCCTGACCCGTAGCTTGAGCCCTCGTCTCGGCATCCACGAAGAAGCTCAGTGCGTCTTCCATCCGAGCATCCGAGTCCAACGCAGGTCCACCGGCGATCGCACTTTCGCAGAAGGATTCGGCAAAGAGCATCCGAATGTAGCCGCCATAGTACTTGGCTTCTGCTGCGGCTTCGCGCAGTTCGTCGTCGGTAATTCCGGCGAGGTCACCCCCTATCGCATTCTCCAACAGGACTACACCCGTGTCCGCCATGAAGCGAGTGCGGGACATCGGATTGTAGACGTCTCCCAACAGACCTGCATTGTTGTCAAAGATCATCCGATCGTCGAACTCTTGCCGGTACGGGTATGTGCCGGCGAGCACGAACTCGTCCGCCAGCATGCCGGTGTACAGAATGTAGTAGTCGAACATGCTCTGGAACTCACCGCGGACACCGTTGGTGACCAAATCCACCGGGATTGCTTCCTCAAAGTCGTCGGCGGTCAAATTCGACGGATCCTTTACGTCCAATAAACCCTCGCATGCCACTATCGGCAGCGCGAGCACCAATGCTCCGATAGCCAGGTAGCGGCTCAACGTACCGCCCTTGGCAGGAGTGTGTTGTCTCATTTTCCTAGGCTCCTTCATGTAGGTTTCTCGCGAGCGTTCGTTCAGTCTTGCAGTCATGGTACACCTCCCTAGAAATTCAGAGAGAGACGACCGATAACCGACCGCGTCTGACCGGCGCTGAAGAACTCTCGCTGAGACGCGTTTTCCCGCCCCTGACTGTTGATCTCTGGATCAACACCGGGATAATCTGTGATCGTCAGCATGTTGGAGCCGATCACGGTAAAACGTGCGGATTGCGCTCCGAACAAGCTTACCCAGCTCGAGGGAAGCGTGAACTGAACCGAGACTGTGCGTAGCTTTGCAAAGTCAGCCTTGTAAAGGAAGTGGTAACCTTCACGGGCTGCGATCGGAGCGGCCTTCATTAGAGCAAGGTCGGTCGGATCGCCGTTTGCGTCCTGCTCAAACCTTGCGGG
>CAYTDU010000936.1:0-2487 GCA_964436395.1 uncultured Gemmatimonadaceae bacterium
CGAGGTGGGAGGCGAAACCGGCATGGCCGATACTTGTCGAGCACATGCACACAATTCGCATATCTCTGCCCGGCTCGAAACCAAGTTTACAACGCTGTGTGATCGTACTACAATTTACACAGACACAGTAAGGGACTCCTAGCCTATCCCATCATTGGGAGTAACCTACGGGCCATTCCGGCAGATCGCCGGTGACGGTGAAGATGGATCAAGTTCCTCCCGTTGCGGCAGACGGGTCTGAAAAGTCAATGGGGTGCTTTGGCCCCGCCATCCTCGCTGCAAGTTGACAGCGAGTCCGATAGAAGTTTCCGTCAAGTGACCCCTTGGCGGGAGCCGTCCCGATCCTGGGACGCAGGATTATCCTGTAGGAGCCAGTTGCACAGGTTCAATACCACCGCTTTTTTCTGGTGGGTCGTGCGACTGGTTGATGGTTGCGCTGTGCTCACGTTAAGAGAAGCGGCCAAGGAACTTGGCATGTCCGAGAGTGGTTTAAGGAAGCTCGTCCGCAAACGTGCTATTAGGTATCACCAACGAGGACGTAGCTGCAAGATCATGTTCAAGCCCGAGTGGATTGAGGAATACATCGAAGCCCATACCATGGAGGCTGGTCCGCCTACGCCACGACACAATCAGCGGCGCACGAGCAGGAGAAGTGAGCCGCCGCTCTCGGAGAAAAGCCACGGAATCGAATTGGACTTGATGCGTTAGACCACGGCTTCCCAAAGGGGGTCAGTATAAGCCTCACACCAGCGGGCGTAGTGCTCCCAGCAGACTTGTCGAGTGTTCCCCATGAGCCCCGCAAGCTGCTCGATGGTGGCCTTCCTTCCCGTCCAATAACCGCCGAGGGTCCGCTTGGCAAAAGTGTGTCTGCAAGAGTACATGCAATCATCCGCATCGAGGGGATGTCCAATCTGTTTCAGCTTGTTCTTCAGTCGCTCGAACGCCTTCTTCAGCCCTGCTTGCGTGCAGGGCCTATGCAAGGTGTTGCGAAAGAGAGGCACACCGGAGCCGTACTTCTTAATCAAACCTCGGACAATCTCCGCAATTTCCGGGGCTACGAAGATCACTCTCTCTTTGTGGGTCTTCGCCTCTTCTGAACTGAATCGCCATACCTGCCCCCGTTCGGTTTCTTCCACATGTTCCGCCGTGAGTGCGCAGTATTCGCAACCGTACCGGGCACCGGTGCGAATGCACACCTTTATGGCCAGGGCCAAACCCTTGTTTCCGTACTGGTAGAGCCTTTCTTCTACTTCCGGAGTGAAGTAAGTGATCCGCTTTCGGCTACGACCAGCCCTGTAGCCCCGGATCGGGTTCTCGGGGATCAGCTTCCGGCTGACGGCGTAGTTGAAAGCCCGCTTGAGGGCCTGAATCGCCATCTTCTTGGTGCCGTCTGCTCGCCATCCCCTGTGGGCTGCCAGCCATTGGTCCACATGAAGCGGAGTGAAGTCCGCCACGTTCAGTTTCCCGAACCCTGGATGGATGCGGTCCTTCACTGTGGGTTTGCGTGGTCGTTTGCCGTTGCCCTGGTGGCGGAAGGCAGCGGGAAAGCCCGTGCACAGATCGAAGAGGTGGGCGGCCCGCTTGTCGTAGGTGGCTGGCCGGTTGTGCGCCTCCGCATAGTCCAGATAGAGTCGGCACACTTCTCCTACGGTCTTCTGGATGGCCTGCCTGCGGGCCTCCTCTCGTTCTCGATCCAGAAGCCACCGGGCGTGCGCCTTCTTGGCCTCCTCCTCTTGTTCACGGTCTTTTAGGCGTTTTCCGTTCTCGTCGAGGAGTGGCTGCGGCTGCCCGTCCACCGTGACCATCCACCCCCTGCCAGAACGGAACCAATACCCCCGATTGTGCCCCCGGCGTTTCCGCCCGTGCCGATTCGTTGCCGTAGCCATGCTTGCGACCCTTAGCCAAATTGATACATTGGATTGATTCAGAGGAGGTTGCGGCGATGAGCAACACGCTGAAGAGCACCGAGTATCACTTCGGAGAGCCCCGTGTGCGCCTCGGCGAATTTAATGCCCAAATTAAATGCCGCACGCCTCAGTCGGAATCGTAAGTCCTTGTCTGACAACTGTCAAGGGCGATAAGTCCCCGTAGCTCAATTGGATAGAGCGTCGGCCTCCGGAGCCGAAGGTTACAGGTTCGAATCCTGTCGGGGATACTTGCACGTCCGGCCAGCCGCGGCCGGTGCCGGACAAAGGCGGACCACGTTGACGCAAAGCATTATCTGCCTTGGTGTTTGGCCGATCGTGGCCGTTGCTGGCCGACATGGGCCGCAGCGCATTTCGCAGCGCTTTCTCCGAATCGTGCAGCGCCTTTTGCAGCGCTCGGGATTACCCGTGCAGCGCCCTGTTGAAAACGGTAATTGCTGTAAGCTTAGGCCAAGCATGGTCTTGTGGCGTTGCAGAGCCAGACGGAGCGGTGGATTACCCATTTCTTGGTACTTTCCACTTTCGACTTTCGCTCTTGCCCACGAAAAACGCCAGGGCGGGC
>CAYTDU010000937.1:0-2484 GCA_964436395.1 uncultured Gemmatimonadaceae bacterium
TCTTCCTTCGAGGGGGCCGGATCGCCTGACGGATGGTTGTGAACCACGATGATCGCGCTAGCTCCCTCGAGCACCGCCGCCCGAAACACCATCCGGGGGTCGACCGGGCACATGTCGATACCGCCTCGAGCTACCTCTTGGTAGCCAATGACCTTGTTCTTCACGTTGAGCAGAAACACCAGGAAACTCTCGTTGTCCTGATACTCGAGCACCTCCGTGGCCATCCGCGCCACCATGCCCGGCTCACTCAACCCGACATCGTAGGGCGCTGGCTCCTCGCCCAACTTAAACCGCCGACGAACAACGACCTCGACTTCCTTGACCGAATTCATGGCTCGCTCTCCTCTCACATGATTAAGTATATACCTAATCAAGAGGATTGCAAGCTATTTTTCGAAGTCTCTCACCGCCTGTATGACGCGCCGCGCTGTGACGCACAGGTGGCATTGGCAGCCGTCTGAGTGTAAGGCTCCAGGGGCTGTCACCTCGAGCCACTTTCTGGCGACCGCCTCGAGCCTCTCAACCACCGTCTTTCCGCTTGGGGCGCCGGCCGCGTCGAGTACCTCGTGGCACTTCTTCCGATCCTCTGTCGCCTTCATCCCCTCCCCCACCACCAAAATTGCGCCAACCTTGGTACTTTGCAGATTCGGGCACCTCCATCGAGCCGCAAAAGCATCGCCTCGAACCCAATGGAAACCGATGAACGTGGACGCTCAGCTCAGCATCCCAGGAGCAACGCTTTCCAGAATCTGGAGTATCGGTGTCACGTCTGGGCCGTCGTTCCATGGTACTCTGACAACCCTTATCCCTTGGCTCCAAGCGTGTCTACCTGCAACGATCTCCTCAATCAACTCGTTGTATCCATCAGCCAACGCCTGGAGGTACTCGAGCGGGATCGATGACTCGGCCTCGCGCCCGCGCGTGCGTGTGCGCTCAAGCGCGACCTCGGGAGCTGTATCGAGATAGAGCAGCACCGCCGGTGGCCGCAACGCGCACGCCATTGTGTCAAACCACTGCTCGTAGGTCAGCCATTCCAGCTCGTGCATATTGCCGCGCCTGGCATGGAGCTGCGCAAAAACTCGATCACCTGGTAGCCCTCGATCCAGAATCGCACCACGCGATTGCATCGAGGCCCACATGGCCTCGTTCTGCATGGCGAAGCGCCACCGCAACAGAAACATCTGCATGGCAAAGCTCCACCGTTTTGGGTCTTGGTAGAACATCGCCAGGAACGGATTGGTCTCAGCCGGCTCAATGACTGCCCGCAACTCGAGCAACCTTGCCAACTCGAGCGCGGCCGTAGTTTTGCCCGCGCCTATGATGCCCTCGACCCAGATGATATGACCTCGGACCCTTTCCAGAATGGAGGCCGTGTCATCACGTCGGTCTCGACCGGGTCCGGTACGATCTCGAGCTTCTTCTTCTTCTTCGCGACCGGAGCAATCGGCTGCAGTCGCTGCTCTTCGAGCATCTTCCACATCCGGCGAACAACGCCGCCCATTGACGTGCTGTTCGCCTTGGCGTAACGCTTCAACTCTGCGTGAGTCTTTTCGTCCAAATGAACTACTCGGCCAACCATAGTCGATTCTCTCCTCAGTCACGGTTAGACCTCCCCCACGATGGTCGGAACTCCCGTCTGCAACACATGCTGGTGCAACTCGTTGTAGGCAACGTCATTGAGCACGCGACAGTGCATCAGTGTGGTGAGCGCACCGAGCGCTTGCCCGTAGCGAATCATCCACGCGCGATACGCCTTACGCTGCAACCGCGCAGTCATTTGCGGGTCGCCAGGAATGACCACGTCGCACTGCTCTCGAGCATTGACGACCTGCTCGACGATCTCGATCATGTAGGCTCGCGCTTGCTCTATCGTGCGAACCTCTTGGAACATGCGCTCACCCACCGAGAGCGGTCGCAAGTCCTGCACCTCTTGTTCTGACTGCTCAGTCATGCCAGCTCCAATTTCGCTTCAGTCTCGAAGCCCTCGACCGAGACCCACTTCGCTTTGGGCTCGCTCAACCCGAGCTGATAGAACTCAAGGAACTGACCGCACGGGCACTGTTTGTTCTCGTACCCCTCCATGCCGTCATCGTTCACCGGGGGAATCTTGTGCTCCTGCTCACACGCGGGGCATACCGTCTTATACGTAGGTTTTGCCATGTCGCTCTCCTCTCACCCTTGTTTTCGACGTTCTAACGGAACGGTCGGCATCCAGTCCAGCATTGTCTTGCCAGTCCAGTGCTGACCTTTCCAGACAATCCAACAGTAGTCGGCCGTGTCGCCCGGCTTTCCAGAAACGAACTTCGGCCGGTCGGGCAGAATCTTCACGAGCTTCGGCCGATAGTGCTTCCACCACGTAGCCCGCTCAGCCGATGACATGAACCCCTGCCTTAGCAAAAGCACCGTGTAACGCGCGAGCATCGTGCAGCGCTCGACCCATTCCCGCGCATAGGTGAATGGTGGATTGCCGATAACCAGATCATA
>CAYTDU010000938.1:0-2484 GCA_964436395.1 uncultured Gemmatimonadaceae bacterium
CTGGCCGCGATGAATCGCTGTGGGGCCTACTTAGGCTTTTGGATCCGGACGCGTATGGCGACCGCTGTCCCAAAACTGGCATCAGCTTGAATCCAAATCAGTACCGCAAGGTGCCGAAAGAACAGATGGTCGACATGGCTGGAAACAAACTCTTCAAGCCACGCCATCCCCACACGGTCGGCTATGAGCTCGAAGGCGCCGAATTGGAGCTCTACAACGCCGTCACCAACTTTGTGTCCAAAGAGCTCGCTGAGATACGAAAAGATACCCGCACCAATGCCGCGGGCTTCGCCTTAACGACAATGCAAAGGCGCCTGGCCTCGTCCGTCCGGGCTATCAAGCGAACACTCGAACGCCGCATCGACCGCCTCGAAAGAGCCTTGGCTGACCCCGCGGCTTATCTTCGCAAGCGAGCCGACTTCAAGGCGCATGCATACCCCGAGGATGCAGATGACTTGAGCGATCTTGACGAGGACGCAATTTGGGCGCTCGAAGAAAGCGCGCTCGACGAATGGCTACCCGACACGGTCGCGGAGTTGGAGGACGAGCTCCAGGCGTTGCGACCGCTATTGGTCAAGGCAGAGGACACCGAGGCCGCCGCTACCGAACGAAAGCTGAATGAGCTTCTGGACGTTGTCCAAAATGAAGGTCTCCGCGACAACCCACTTACCAAGCTGCTGATCTTCACTGAGCACAAAGATACCCTGGACTACTTGGTCGAAAAGCTCTCAGCGGACTTCAACGTCGCGGTAATCCACGGCGGCATGAAACTGCGGGAAAGGATTGCGGCGGAGAAAGATTTCCGCGAGCGCGCGCAGATCATGGTGGCAACTGAGGCAGCCGGCGAGGGCATCAATCTCCAGTTCTGCCACTTGATGGTGAACTATGACATCCCGTGGAATCCAAATCGCCTCGAGCAGCGAATGGGCCGGATACACCGTATCGGTCAAAGTCGGGACGTTCACATCTACAACCTCGTCGCGACGAATACGCGCGAGGGACACGTTCTCGCCACCTTGCTCCGCAAGATGGAGAATATGGGAAAGGCTCTCGGCGACAGGGTCTTCGACGTCATCGGGGAAACCTTCGACGGCTACCGTCTCAGGGACCTAATCGAACGTGTTATCGCCGGCGAGCTCACGAAAGAAGCAGCCGCTGACGCAATCGGGGGCGAAGCAGTCGACCCTGCGCTGGAGGCAAAATTCCGTGAACTCACGGAAAAAGCGCTCGCAACAAATGATTTTGACTGGCATGCTCAAGCTGACTATGCCGCCCGTGCCGAGGAAAAGCGCCTGCCACCCGGCTATCTCGAAAGGTTCTTCAGGGATGCCGTGGATGTCCTCGGTGGAATAATCGCCGACCGCTTGGACAGCGGAACTCTCCGCGTTACAAGGACTCCTGATCAGTTGGTCGTGCGATCACGACTAACAGGCGCCACGAGAGAAGTCTTCCCTCAATACGAGCGCATAACCTTCGACAAAGCTGTCGCACTTCGCGAGCGAACAACCGAAGAGGAGCAAGCCATGCCCGAGGCTGAATTATGCGGCCCCGGTCACCCGCTCTTCGACGCTGTATTGACCGCTGTGATTGAGCGCACCAAACGTGATGTTGACGCTGGGGCCTGCTTTGTTGCCCCCGACGCCGATGAGCCGTGCGTTGTCTACTTTGTGGTCGGCGACTGTATCGACGGTAACGGTGATGTTGTATACCGAGCGTTCGCAACCTTGCGAAAGCCCGTAGGCGGTCAGCTGAGTTCAGGCCGCCTCCTTCTTTATGACTTGCTTCCAATGGCCGGAGAAGGCGCACTGCCGGCGACAGAGGCGACCGACGTCGATGCCGTGACCGCATGGGCACGCAAACACGAGTTTGAGCGCTACTACGAGCAATCGCGTGCTGAACGAGCACGCGTCGCGGACATCCAAGAGGAGTATCTCCGCCGCTCATTCAGCGCAATTCTCCAGCGCCAGCAAGAGTTTCTCTTCGACCTTGACGAGGAGGTCTCGCAGGGAGTAACTGGTGCCGAGGGGCGCCTCAGAAAGGCCGAACTGGGTAAAGCCCAGGTGGAGGAAAAGAGGGATAAGCGCCTCGCGGAGACTCAGCGGGGTAGGAACGTGAAACGCGGCCCTGTACGAATCCTGGCCACCGCCTTGGTGCTTCCCCCTTCCGAATCCGAGGCGAGAGAGGATTCGGCTGGCGCTGAGAAAATGTCCAATAGCGAAATTGAAGCGATCGCAGTCGCAGAGGCAACTCGTTTCGAGCGGGACGTCCGCGAAGCGGACATCATCAAGTCTGTGGAGGCTGACAACGTTGGGTTCGACCTCCTTTCTCTCAAAGGTATTGACCGCAGGTGCATCGAAGTGAAGGGACGGGCGGGGGTAGGCGCAGTCGAGTTGACCTGGTCCGAGTTCGCAAAAGCTATCGAACTCGGGCAGGACTACTGGCTTTACCTTGTCCTGGACTGCGGATCCGCGACACCCAGGCTTT
>CAYTDU010000939.1:0-2482 GCA_964436395.1 uncultured Gemmatimonadaceae bacterium
AGCAGTCTCGTGTCTAGTCGCGACCATGTTGTGCAACGCTTGCTCTCTGATCTCTGTATTCGGGCCCACGAGGCAGTAGTTCAGTGTTGAACTGCGGACATTTGAGCCCTCACCAACTAGCGTGTCGATGAGTGTGCTGCCGTCGACGGACGCACCCCGTTCGATGGAGACGTTGGGCCCGATCACACAATTCGAGAGGCTCACTCCGTCAGCGACGTACACCGGTTCTACTATCCTCACCGAATCGGCCGCCGCCGGCACCCGCGCGCCTCCCGCCTCAAGAAGGTGTCTGTTCGTCGCGATCACCGTTTCGACCTTTCCACAGTCGTACCAACCGGTCACTTCGGCGGTCAGGAGCTTCCCGCCGTTGTCAATCATGTACTGGAAGGCATCGGTGAGGAACCACTCGCCCTTCATCTGCGGACCGGCAAGCGTCTTGGTGATACCTTCGAACATTGTCTGTGAGTCGCGTATGTAATAGAGGCCGATATTTGCAAGCTTGGAGATCGGCTCCGACGGCTTTTCGACGATGCGTTGCATATATCGATTCTCGTCGGTGACGATGACACCGAATCGCTGATAGTCCTCAACTTCCTTGGCCCATATGATTCCGTCGGCATCAACACTGTTGATGATAGACAGGTCGGCGTCGAAGACAGTGTCGACGAAGATTATCAATACAGGACCATCCACGAAGGGTGCGGCAAGGTTGACCGCACCGGCAGTGCCGTCTTGGGTTTGCTGCTCCACGAAACGAGAGGGAAAATCGTAGTGGGAGGTCACATACTCTTCCACCTGCTCCTTGAGGTGGCCGGTGATGAAGATCATCTCCTCGACATCGAGACCCTCGAGCTTGTCCACCACGTAATCCATGACCGGACGGCCGGCCACTGTCACCAGCGGCTTCGGGATTTCCTTTGTGAGCGGCAATAGCCGAGTGCCCTTTCCTGCGACCGGTAGAACAACCTTCATTTCCATCTCCCGTTTCAAAGCATATGAAGAACCAGAGACGCGGGTGTCGACGGGCACGCCCGAACGCACACCCCACATCCCACACAACCTTCCTTCCTGATGATCGGCCGGCCCTCGGAATCCAGAGTCAGCGCTTTCTCCCCCATGGGACATGCTCGAGCACACACACCGCACTCAACTTTCCTGAACGCAATACACCGCTCCGGGATGAGCTCCAACTCCGCCATACGGTAGCCATCCCAGAGATGCTCCGGCAGGATGAGAGCGTCGGTCGGACAGACCACGGCACACTTCATCTCGGCACAGGCCGTGCATGGCTGCACGGCCGGTTCGATCACCGGCGTGCCAGCTGCAAGCCCCGCCCCGGGAGGTGCGTTGAAAATCGCATGCGCCGGGCAGACATCCAGGCAATCGCCGCACCGCGTGCAGGCCGCGATGAATGCCACCTCGGCCAAAGCACCCGGCGGACGGAAGTACCGCTGCGGAATAACCCGGCGTTCAGTGCGTTCAGCCACTTCCTCCACCAGCCGCCCCAGCGTGGCGCGGAAGAAGTGACGACGATCGCTCTCGCCCTTCGCCAAGGTTTCAAGCGCTCGTTTGAGAGCCAAGTGTTTATCACTCCCCTTAGGCAAACAGAGTCCGGAGCCAATTAGACAACGATACAAGCTACCGACTCCACGGTGTTCACGGCAGCCATTGCAGGACCCCTTATCTTGTAACGTTGAATTCCAGCCGCCGTCCGAATCAATGAGGAATGGAGTGGATCATGCGACTAAGCCAACAGCTGTTCGTCTTGATCGCCTTGGGGATAACTACATCGCTTTCTGCTCAGCAGGCCTCTGATCGGCCACCACGTGAAAGTGTGGAAATCAAGGGTGTATTGCTGCTCAATGCACACTACAGCGACGACCTGGTCAACGACCGGGAGGCGCCTTGGCTAGCAGCGCCAAGGAATCAGATGAGTGGCGAAAGAATCGAGGCTCTGGGCAGCACTGTGCGGCAGAGTCGTGTTTTGGTCGCTGTCAGCGCCACAGAAATCCTCGGCGCGAATTTCGAAGGTGAGCTGGATCTCGACTTCTTTGGTACACAGCCTGGCGGATCGAGGCGCGACCCGATGCCGCGTGTTCGCAGGCTCGTCGGACGCATCACATGGCCCAATGCGTGGGTGCTCTTCGGGCAGGAGGCGCTTCCCATATCTACCATCGACCCCTCATCCTTCTCGACGGTCAGCGTACCAGGATTCACTGGATCCGGCAATCTGTCGCGCTGGCTACCTCAGGTCAGAATCGGTATGGAGATGGGGACCTCGTTGAGAATCGGGATTGAAGGCGCAGCGGTGGCTCCTCGGTTCAACAACATGTTGGATGACGAACCCTCCCACCCTGACGAAGCGGAGTTGAGCAAACGGCCATTCATACAGGGCAGACTCCTCACCCGTTGGGGAGCTGGAGATAACGGCGGCGAGATAAGTGTCGGCGGCCACTATGGATGGTATACCAGCGGCACTGAT
>CAYTDU010000940.1:0-2482 GCA_964436395.1 uncultured Gemmatimonadaceae bacterium
TGGGCGATTCGGTGAACGGCGACATCCATAATATGAAGGACAAAAACCACTTCGCGAATACACTGAAGGCGAGTATGGCTACGGGCGACGCCGAGGCTCACGCCCTCCAGTTCATCGCCAGGGAAACCGGTCTGCCGATCCATGTAGTTAGTGTATCGGGCAACCACCCCAGGAGGTGCCTGGACGACCAAACGGAAGTGCTCACGCGCCGAGGCTGGCTTTCATACACGGACATCACCACTAAAGACGAAGTGTTTGGTGTCAACCCCATCCAGGATCGGGGAGAATGGCAACCAGTAGAGGACGTGCTGGTTTACGATAGCCCAGGCCATATTCTCGAAGCACAGGGCCGGACGATCAACTTTGGCGTCACCGAGGAGCATCGGTTTCTGGTAAAACCCAAGAGTAAGCAGAAAGGGGAGCACCCCTATCGTTTCGTGAACGTGCGAGAACTATCTCAGTACGCCAAAATTCCTGTGAGTGTCCAAAACACTCAGGAGGGCTGCGGCCTAAACGAAGCAGAAATCCGTCTCTCGGCATGGCTGCTGACGGATGGGCACATCACTTACCCGAACACCTACCGCTACATCGGGTTCACACAGCGGGAATCCAATAAAGAGAACATCACAAAATGGCTGGATGTCCTCGGAATGGAGTATACCGAAACCCCCCGTAAGCGGCGTGATGTAGTTATCGACGGCAAGCCGGTGTCGGCAGAGAGCCAGGAAGTTAGTTACGACATTCGGGTCAGGGCCGAAAGCTCCAGGCGCTTCAAGGAGTTTTGCTCCGAAAAAGGGCAGCTTCCAGAATGGGCTTGGCGCATGGATGCGAAGGAATTCAGTTGGTTCCTCGATTCGTTTGTCGATGGCGATGGCACCTGGAAAACACCACGTTCAGCAGTCATCTACGGTAAGGGCCAGGTCATGCACGAACTCCAGGCTCTCTGCATTATGAACGGATGGAAAGCCAATCTGCTTGAGGATAAAAGGGCAGCACCTGGAAACTACCGGCTCACCATGTCGCGTCGCACGATGGTCGAACTTTCTCAACCGATTGCGGAGGTGCCTTACAATGGAGAGGTGTGGTGCCTGACCGTCCGGTTCGGAAATTTTCTCGTACGAAGGAAGGGCAAGGCCCACTTCACCGGCAACTCACGCCGAAAAAGCTACGAAGGTCCACACGACAATTTCGACTACCTGGTCACGAGCCAGATCGCGACGAGACTCCAGAACCAGGAGTCGATCGACATCGTCGCTCCTGAGGCGTGGACGGCCTTCGTCGACGTGAGGGGTCACCTCTGCGCCCTGAATCATGGCGACGACATCCGGGGAACGTGGGGTATCCCCTGGTACGGTGTGAACCGCAGGGCGAACCGGATCCAGGCGCTTGTGGCGAAGAAGGGTGTGCAGATCCGCTACTTCTTCTACGGCCACTTCCACGAGGTTGCGAACGTTCCGGTAAGTGGGGCGGACGCGAGGTTCAACGGCCCGTTTCCCATGACCTCTCCCTTCAGCTTAGACGGCCTCGCGCTTGCCACGGATCCAGCGCAGAGCGTCTTCTTCGTAAGCGACAAGGGTATCATCCTCCAGGCGGATCTCTGGGTGAGGGACCTGGACCGGGAAGAGGCGTTCCGCGCTGGCGCCTTCGAGCCGAGCTTCGGTACGACGACGATCCTCGACGAACTCGAACCACCCGGTTCTCCGATCGGTCAGCTTGACGTCATTCGCGTCTAGACATCTCCCTATTCCCACCTCGTAACCAAGCCGTCAGGTCCTTCCCGCCTGACGGCTCCCGCCGTTTAGCCCTTGGGTGAAAATCCCCAGAACTAAACTCTTGACACCGTTCTCCGTATTGCCTAGATTGAAGTAGGATGAAAAACACAACCCTGACACCGGAGAAAGAAATGAGCCACAGAGGCCGTGGCCGGATGAGAGGGGGTGAGCACGATGACGGACTGGATGTTCCTGGAATGGCTGATCTACTTCACGGTCTTCAGTCTGGGTCTTTACTCGACGGGCGTGGAGCTGAATCCTTTACTCTGGACGACGATCGTTTTCAACAGTTAGGGGGAGAAATGAAACGCGGACCCGATGGTGAACACAGGTTTCGGGATGCCCAAGACGCCGTAGAGTGGCTTGAGTCGCAGGGCTTCCGTTTCAGCAGAGACGGCAACCCATCACACTGGTACACCCACGGCGGCGAACACGCCAAGCTGTTCTTGGCTGACAAACCCGACGACGATCACCTTGTGTACATCTCGTAACCGACACGCCGAGGGGGAGAAATGAGCAAGCACACGAAGGGACCGTGGGAGCATTACGAGATCAAGCACAGATACACAGATGCGGTGATCTACCGGAGCGAGACAGCCGAGACGTTGCGAGAGGCCGTTGAGGAGGCCGTCAAGGCTGGGGTAGATCTCTCCGAGGCGGATCTTGCCAATGCGGGTCTCTCCAAGGCGAATCTTGCCGGGGCGTATCTC
>CAYTDU010000941.1:0-2475 GCA_964436395.1 uncultured Gemmatimonadaceae bacterium
CGATGCGGAGACACTGGAACAACAAGGCTTTCTGATCTCGGGAGTCTCCCCTGTGATCATGTCCCCGACGCAGGCAATCGGAGGTCAGGGTAACTGGCGCACGGTCGCCTATGGTGTGTCCACCGACTACCAATCGATCAGAGACTGGGCCGTGACTTCGGGAAGTTTCTTCGACGCGACGGACGTTAGGTCGATGCGGAAGGTGGCGGTGATCGGTAACACGGTCGCCGAGAACCTGTTCCCAGGTGAGGACCCTGTGGGTCAACAGATCCAGCTACGGAATGTGCCGTTCGACATCATCGGTGTGCTGAGCGAAAAGGGGCAGACCGCCGAGGGATCGGACCAGGACGACGTGATACTGGCTCCCTACACCACAGTCCAGACGCGACTGAGCGGCAGAAGTCACATCGCGCAGATACTCGCGAGCACTTTTGTGCCCGATGACATACCGGCCGCGCAGGGGGAGATCAGCGCGATAATGCGTGAGGCCCACGGGCTCGCCGAGTGGGAAGAAGACGATTTCACCGTGCGTAACCAGACTGACCTTGCCGAGACCGCGCAGGGCACGACACAGGTGATGACCATGCTGCTCGCTGCCATCGCCAGCATCTCGCTGTTGGTCGGCGGTATCGGCATCATGAACATCATGCTCGTGTCGGTAACTGAACGCACGCGGGAGATCGGAATTCGCCTGGCGATAGGCGCGCGGGGCTCAGATGTGCTGACCCAGTTCTTGATAGAGAGTGTCGTGATGAGCGTGGCCGGCGGTGCGATCGGGGTGGGGATCGGGTTCGGCGGTGCAGTACTCGTCGGTCACCTCATGAATTGGAGCACGACTATCTCACCGGCAATGGTGGCCTTGGCACTCGGCTTCGCCGCCACCGTGGGCGTGTTCTTCGGCTTCTACCCGGCACGTAAGGCAGCCGCACTCAATCCAATCGAGGCGCTACGGTATGAGTGACGTGGCAGCATCATATGGATGGAATGAAAGCCCGAATGAGGTTGTCAAATAGGTGTTGACGACCTCAAACGAGAGGGAGGGAGGAGTTGTGAAGAAGATCAATAGATTGATCCATGGGATACGCCCGAAGAGATACTTGGTACTGCTTTTGGGGCTGATGGTCCTTGTGGCGTGCTCAGACAGCGATCCTACGACCGCGGTCAGTGATCCTGTGCCCGCAGTCGAAGACCCTGATTTCCCCACGCCGGATTGGACCGCACTCTCGCACGACAACGGCACCGAGCCCAACTACGCAGAGGTGTTCAACGACGCCGAGGTAAAGCGGATGGACATCGTTTTGTCGAATGAAAATTGGCAGGCGATGCTGGACGACATGGCTGCGAAGTACGGTTTCGGCAACTCCAGGCCGGGAGGATCATTGTCATCCAGCGAGAACCCGATCTGGGTCCCGGCTTCCGTGTTCTGGGAGGGTGTCGAATGGTACGCGGTTGGTTTGCGATTCAAGGGAAACTCCAGCTTGAGTACGGCCTGGAGTCGGGGGATCATGAAGCTCCCACTGAAGCTCGATTTCGATGAGTTCGAGGACGACTATCCGCAGATCGAGAATCAGCGCTTCTTCGGGTTCAAGCAACTGTCGCTTTCAAACGGCTTCGAGGATGCCTCCTTGATTCGCGAGAAGATGGCCGCCGACATCTTTCGCGCCGCCGGCGTAACGTCGGCCCATACAGTTTTCTGCCGTGTCTACATCGACTACGGCGACGGGCCAATCTACTTCGGACTCTACACGATCGTCGAGGTGATCGACGACACGGTGATCGAGAACCAATACACCGACGACAGTGGCAATCTCTACAAACCCGAAGGTGATGGGGCGAGCTTCGCAGCAGGGCGTTTCGACACTAGCGATTTCGAAAAGAAATCGAATGAAGAAGAAGGCGACTGGAGCGATGTCACGGCACTCTATGACGCTCTCCATTCCTCGACTCGGACCACCGACCCAGAAAGCTGGCGCGTTGGCCTCGAGGCGGTGTTGGATGTCGACCAATTCCTCAATTGGCTCGCGGTGAACACCGTGATCCAGAATTGGGACACCTACGGAAGAATGACGCACAACTATTATCTCTACGGCGATCCGACGACCGGCCTACTGAACTGGATTCCTTGGGACAACAACGAGGCGCTGCAGGAAGGAAAACAGGGCGGAGCCGTTTCGCTGGATTTCCGTGATGTGAGCGATAGCTGGCCGCTTATCAGCTTCCTTTACGACGATGTTGTCTACCGTGCCCGATATCTGGAGTTGATTGAGGACTTGGTCGAAGGTGTGTTCTCCCCTGAGCGCATGGTTCCTATCTACGAGGCTGCCTCAACACTCATTGAGCCGTATGTGATTGGGGACAACGGGGAAACGAACGGCTACACCTTTCTGTCTTCATCTGGGAGTTTCTCGGCTGCAACGGAGTATCTGATCGAGCACGTCAGCGAAAACAAGCCGTGGCGGGAGCAAGTGGAAGCCA
>CAYTDU010000942.1:0-2474 GCA_964436395.1 uncultured Gemmatimonadaceae bacterium
CACTCTCAGAGCTTACCTCTCTAGTAAGCTCCCGAGGAGGCCTTTATGAGTATCAAGCACATGAAGCTGGCGAACGCGGTAGGAGTGGTTCATTTGTGAGCGTGGTGAGATCGAGAAAGACCGAAATGTCGTTGATGGCGGTGAGTTTGCGTTCGCAGCTTATGCGCAAGGTCGTTATACGGCGACAACTGGAGGTGCGGTGCCGTTGATTGCGCTGCTCAGACGCTGGTGGCTTGGAGCTCCTTCAGGAATCATCGGCATCGCTCCATTCGCATTTGCGTCCATGTGGCTCTTCGCTCCCGAATCCGGCAACGCGCAGGTGCTGCAGGTAACTACTTCAGACTCCAGCTGGATTGTGGCCTCTGCGGCACATGTGGATCTATGGTACCACGGACTCGCAACCCTGGGATTGGAGGATGAAGGTGCGCTAACGCTATATGACCCCGATTACGCTAAAACGATGACCGAGGAGAAACGACGGCGTGGATTGTATCCAACGAGACTCGATGAGATCGGCTCCCGATTGGCACATGATATCGCTCGATGGATTCCAGGTGACATTGTCCACTTCGTCCCACTCTACTTCTCTACGTCGGGGCTAGCTGAGATGTTTGAAGCTCTTCAGGACGTTGTTGCCAGCGGAACGCGGCGTCGTCAGAGTATCCAGAGGGGAGCCGTAGTGATGTCGTTCGTATTGACCTCACCACGAGCACGAGGTGCTCTGTCGAGGTTCATTAGCGCGCTGGAAGATGAATGGGATGTGTTCTACGAAGAATATTGGCGCGAGTCGCTCCCCCTTAGATTGACCCAGATACAGGCGGTCCAGAGTGTGTGGGACCAACATTTCGCGTCGAGGCTGGAGCCGTTTCTATCTGACAACAACTTGCAGCATGGCATACTGATGGTGACCCCGATTTTGGGGTTCGAGGGCCGCATAGTGTCCGATGGAGACGTTCGTGTCGCAAGTGCGGTTACGATTCTCGATCCTCCGCAACGCGCTGAGTTGTCTGCGTTGTTGCTGCTGAAGGAACTCTGCTACCTGGCGATCGAAGACGCCACCGAGTCGGCCATCGGCGAGACCGGGACAGTGCTGAGCGCACGCTACAAAACCTTGCCGTCCGATGCGGCGAATTGCTGATCGAACACAGTGTACCGGAATTGGTGGACGCTAACCAAGACCTGTTCACGTTGCCATTCCTACCCGACGCGACGACGTGGCCGAGTTTCCACGAATTGTATCCTGTGGATGAAGATCTGCTGGTTCGATTGCGCGCGGATTTGTTTGAACCAGCGGGCCATTGATGTCAACATCACCCACCTCTTGCCGCCGTCTAACAAGCGAAGAGGCCGTGTGAAAACTCGGTAGTGAGAGGTGAATCCGAGCGGTCTTGGGGTGCGGGCTGGTTGGGAGCGGTGATGATGTGTGAGATGGG
The DNA here is from genome assembly GCA_964436395.1 of uncultured Gemmatimonadaceae bacterium. Classification (GTDB taxonomy): domain Bacteria; phylum Gemmatimonadota; class Gemmatimonadetes; order Gemmatimonadales; family GWC2-71-9; genus JBDGYW01. Next base: position 1,434 of record CAYTDU010000942.1, read on the forward strand.
CGCTGATCTTCACATTTAGGGTGGTTGAGACAGCATTATCTGGTTGGACGAGTGGTGTTGGGATGTGATTAGGCCACTGCGGCCAGGAGGCGCTGAACACCGACGATGTTGATCACGCGTTTCAGGTTGTAGGCGGGCACGGTAAGACTGAATTCACCACGCACCTTGTTGAGGCCCTTGAGCAAGAAGTGACCTTGGTCCATGGCTCGTTTCATGGTTCCGAAGGGGTGTTCAGGTAGTGTTTTGCGCTGAGCGAACAAGTCGGGTTTCTCGTGGAGCATGATGTCCATGTCGTCGAGCAGGTTTTCATGCACCCAACGAGTGAGTTTTCGACCGTCGCGGTTACGCGTGCATCGAGGTTTGAGGTTAAAGCGTTTGCAGGCGTTGGAGCCGTAGTTCTTTATGGTGCGTCCCAGTTCCACGGTTGTGGTTCGGTAGGTGAGTGTTTCACCGGTTGGGCAGTGGTATGCATCTAGATCGCGATCGTAATTGAAGTCGTCTTTGGTGAATAGTCCGAGCGGGGCGTTTGCTGAGGTTTTTGGCCGAGAGACCAAAGGGGTGAGTCCAGCGTCGACACATGCTTTGATCTCGGCTCCGTGGTAGTAACCTCGATCGGCAACGACGACTGTTTAAGAGGAATCCAAAGTCTTTTGAGCAGCGGTTGCGAGAGGGCTCAGTTGGTCGATGATTCCTGATTGTCGTGGGCGTCGAGCTTCTGGAGATAGGCGGTGATAGCGGCATCGATGTCTTTGAGCAGCTTCTTGAGCCGTGGTGCGGTGTAGCTTCGGTCTCGAGCGTTCACTGCTCGGAACTTGCTGCCGTCGATTGCGATCAACTCGCCACCGAAGAGGTCGAGTTGTTCAACAAACGCGTCGAGAAAGCGCACGGGATTGTCAGCGGCGACATAATCATCGAGTGCATCAGGTAGGATTACGACCTAGTTCCGATCGACGCCTGTGATGTATGCCATCGGCAGCTCTCGCGAGAAGGCATTGCGATCAACCAATTGGCACACAATATAGGGAATGAGTTTTCACACAG
>CAYTDU010000943.1:0-2474 GCA_964436395.1 uncultured Gemmatimonadaceae bacterium
AAGTTTGGCGCTCATCTCGACTTGTGCGAAAACCGACACGCTTGGGTGGGTCACCCTCCAGGCTGATCAAGGCGCGGATTGCCTGGAAGATTGCACGGAACTGATTGTCATAGCGCTTCTTCAATTCATCCACACGTTTCAATAGATCTGCGTCCGCCCCAAACGCTTGGCAAGACAGCCTGCGCTTTCAGATCATCGAATTCCGCCTGTGTCAGTTGAAACATGAAGTCGCTCGGGAAACGAATTGCATTCCGTTTCACTGCCTGGACGAGCACTCGTGTCTCGACACCGTAAAGCTCTGCAAGAGTCGCGTCGAGCATTACCTTCTGCCCGCGAATAAGCAGAATTGCGCCGACAATCCTTTCTAGTGGCACGAGTGCGGTGCTGTTTCCGGCCATGCATCAGCATCCGAAGTAGAGGGTGTAGTTAGCGCGAACAATACGCAGCTCTCAGACAACGGCCATAACCATTTTCACGCGAGACCAAGCAGAACTACGCGCTCGACCTGCCACCATTACACCTGTGGGCGGGGGGCTGACCCTCACGCAGAAGCACCGAGCCTGCGCACGCGAACCAGCTAGACGAGGGTGAGGCTGAGGAGATTGTAGTTTGGGTGCGACCCCTTATCCGAAGCCAACGAAGCGGCGACGCGGGCTGCAGGTTAAAAAGAAACCTAAGGCCCGCTCCGGGGGGGGGGAGGGAACCTTTCGTGTCGACCGCAATTCTGGTAGACGGCGCGTTCTATCTCGCTCGTTATGGTCGGACCTTTGGCGGCCCTCGGATCCCGCAAAAAGTCGCCAGGAGTCTCTTCACGATGTGCATCGGGCATTTGGATGGGAGAAACGAAGATCTCTACCGGATCTTCTTCTACGATTGCCCGCCGTTGTCCAAGAAAGCACATAACCCGGTATCCGGAAATGCCATCGATTTTTCCAAGACAGACGAGTTCAATTTCAGAGCCGGGCTTCACAAAGAACTCGTGAAACTTCGGAAGGTAGCCTTGCGACTGGGCCGCCTCAGTGAGAAGACATCCGTCGTATTGGCCTCGATATCGCGTCTCTCGCTTTCAAACGCCTCGTTGACCGGATCGTGCTAGTGACTGCCGATGCCGATTTCGTACCTGCTGCCAAGTTCGCACGCCGTGAGGGGATGGACGTGATACTGGACCCTATGTGGAGGAGAGTCAGCGAAGACCTCTATGAACACATCGATGGGCTAAGGAGCGTCTGTCCAAATCCTAAGTCGATGTCGCACACGAGTAAGAACAGCCCGTCGACCTGACGGGCGGAATCAACGGATTCCCAACCGCGTGATACTCGCTTCCCGCTCACCACCGTCGGTGAACCGCATTGCGCGAGCCTCGCGCGCAGCCAGAACAACTCCTTGCACTACCTGCGGTTTGAAGGTGGGTGCTCCGCCAGGTCACTGTCGAGTATTTCTCTCACCCGTCTAGTTCTCCGTGCAAAAACGCGCATGACATCACCGATGTCACGTTCACAACGACCGGGTGTGAGTTCGCAATTGCAGTTGTCTCGATACAATCGCCGAATGTTGGCTCGCAATCACCGATTGCGCGTTCGCTAGCACCGATGTCGAACACGCGGCAGCCGGTTGCGAATGCGCAAGCGGCTAATGCGTGCTTCCAATTTTCGGTTGCGCGTACATGCAACGATTGTGAACTCACAATCGCCCGTTGCTTATTCACAGCCGCCATCCGTTCGGGTGCAGGCGGCGGTTGCATGCGTGCAATCAGCCGCCTGAAGCGCATTTCCGCCCGACGTAGGCCGCCAATTCACGCCAACACCGCACATCCCAGAACTTCCTCGCCGCCGCGGAGGTTGAAGCAAGCACAAAGATGGCCGTGGTCCCTACGGTTTCTCTCTGCAATCCGTACTCTGGTGATTTCACACCGAGGAACACCGACGCCGCCTTCTTTCCGTTGAACGCGACCACTCGTGGCGCATATCGTTTGATCTTCTCGCGCAGCGACGCAGAGTCGAAGTCAGCTGGCTTCAGGGCGGAGTCATTACCTGATGTGAACTTCGCCAGGTCGGTGAAACCGATGCCGAAATCGGTGGCGCTCCTGAACTCACTCGGGTCGAGCAACCGTGAGGTAAGTCCAACCTCGTACAGCGTCGTCCAGAACCGATTGCCGGGGCCGGCGTAGTAGGCTCGTTTCTTTGCCGAGGCATCACCTGCCGCGGTGCCGCAGAAGACGACATCGAGGTTTGGTTGGAGGATGTCGGGGAGGGTGTGGGGTAGCATTGAGATTTGCACCTCTTCACGAATGTCTTAAGCTAATGATGAGCGCCCTCAGTGGAGTGGTGAATATGAGTTCCTTCTGTGTGGTGTCCTACAACATCCTGGCTGATTCATACATCAAGCCGGAGTGGTATCCAAACACGGCGCCAGAATTCCTTGAGCCAACTGAACGGGTTGCACGAATCATTGAGAGGCTACTCGGGCTGTCGCCG